>JBDNJK010000079.1:0-3309 GCA_041687805.1 Acidimicrobiales bacterium | reverse complement strand
GGCGCAGGTCGATGGAGCTACTCGATCGCCCTGATGCGCTACCCGAACCACCCGACGACCGATCCGAGTCGATTCCAAACGGCGCCCTCGCCATCGATGTCGAAAATCTCACCTTCGCCTACGAAGACCACGTCGTGCTCAAAGGCGTCGACCTTCACATACCGGCCGGCACGTCGGTTGCTGTCGTCGGGGCTACTGGATCAGGCAAGACGACATTCGTGAGGCTGCTATGCCGTTTAGCCGATCCCAACGCGGGAACGGTCAGGCTCGGCGGCGCCGACCTCCGCAATGTTGCATCCCCTGAACGTCGCGGACGCGTTCGGATGGTTCCTCAGGACGGATTTCTCTTTGCCACCACCGTCCACGACAACATCATGCGCGGACGTGATGGCGCCACAGATGCCGACATCGACCAAGCAATAGATCGCCTCGGGCTCCGCGGATGGATCGACAATCTTCCGGCCGGGCTGGCGACGATGCTCGGCCCGGGAGGCGAGGGCCTGTCAGTCGGCGAACGCCAACTTGTGGCTCTAATTCGCGCCCAGTTGGCCGATCCTGGTTTGTTGGTCCTCGACGAGGCCACCTCCTCACTCGATCCGGTGACCGAACGCGCCATGTCCGATGCGCTCGACCGGATCAGCCGGGAGCGAACCACGGTCAGCGTCGCTCACCGGCTGTCTACTGCAGAGCGAGCCGACCAGATCGTGGTGTTTGATCACGGACGAATCGTCGAGACAGGATCGCACGACGAACTGGTCGCCCTGGGCGGACGCTACGCCGGGCTCCACAATGCCTGGCAGCGAGGCACAGGCTCGTCAGACGCCTAATTGATCAGATCAGTTGCGATCGACCATGAACGGGAAATCGCGTCTCGTTGAGGCCACAAAATCCGGATCGATCTCCGCAAATACCGTTTCTTCGACCCCCGGAGCGGCGGTGCTCTCCTGCCCCATCGGATCGATTATCCGTGTGTCGCCGGTGTAGCTGAGCCGACCGGCATCACCGACCCGATTCACGCCGATCACGTAGGCCTGATTCTCGATGGCCCTGGCACGAAGCAACGAGATCCAGTGCCACTTGCGGGCATCGGGCCAGTTGGCGGGCACGACGTAGCAGTCAGTGTTCGCCGCGGCATCCCAGAACAAATCGGCGAACCGCAGGTCGTAACAAATGAGCGGCGTGATCCTGACACCGTCGATTTCGACGGTGATCACACGAGTGCCGGCCGCGTAGTGCTCATGCTCACCGGCCATCGAAAATGGATGGATCTTGTCGTAGACGTGGGTGGTGCCATCCGGGCCGGCGAGAACAAACCTGTTCACCGGCAGACCGCCGTTCGCTCGTGCGATTGGCACCGAACCGGCCACCCACATGTCGTGGCGATTGGCCTGTTCGAGCATGAACGTGGTGGTGGGCCCGTCGGGCGGTTCAGCGATCCGGTCGGACTTCATGGAGAACCCCGTCGACCACATCTCGCAGACCACGGCCAGACGTGCGCCATGATCGGCAGCGTCGGCCAGTCGGGGCGCTATTCGCAGAAAGTTCGCCGCAGGGTCTTCCCAGGTGATGTCGTGCTGGATGGCTGCTGCCTTGATCATGGTCGGCTTCCGTTCTGGAGGGTGGCAAGCCTGCGACCCGCCTCATCAAGCACTTCATCTCGCTTGCAAAACGCGAACCGCACGAGATGTCGGCCCGCGTCAGCATTGTCGTAGAAAACTTGAGTGGGTACGGCCACCACGCCGCAGCGGTCGGGTAGCGCCATACAGAAGTCGATGCCATCGACTCCGCCGACAGATCGGATGTCGACGGTCACGAAGTAGGTGCCTTCGGGAACGATCACTTCGAATCCGGCTTCGGACAACCAGCCACAAAGCCGGTCGCGCTTCGCTCTCATCGACGCTGTGTAACTGCTGAAGAAATCGTCGTCGAGATCGAGCCCCACCGCCACTCCGTACTGGAACGGGCCGCCGTTGACATACGTGAGGAATTGTTTCGACGTTTTCACCGCGGTGATCAGTTCGGCAGGGCCACACGCCCAGCCGATCTTCCAACCGGTAAACGAGAAAATCTTGCCAGCCGACGAGATGGTGACGGTGCGTTCGGCCATACCGGGAAACGTGGCAATCGGAATGTGATCGACGTCGTAGACGAGATGTTCGTAGACCTCATCGGCCACGACCAACACGTCGTGCTCGACACACAATTCGGAAATCGTCTCGAGCTCGGCCCGGCTGAAAACCTTTCCCGTCGGATTGTGGGGGCTGTTGAGAAGAAGGAGCCTCGTCGATGAGGTGAACGCTGCGGCGAGTTCCGATGGGTCGAATGAATAGTCGGGGGCGGTAAGGGTGACCACCCTGCGTCTCGCTCCCGCCATGGCGATACTCGCGGCGTAGGAGTCGTAGTAGGGCTCGAAGGTGATCACTTCATCACCAGCACGACACAAACTCAACAGCGATGCCGCGATCGCTTCGGTGGCCCCGGCCGTCACCAGGATTTCGCCGTCGGCATCAAACTTCTGACCTCGAAATCGCAGCCGGTGTCGCGCAATGGCCTCACGCAACGGCTGTATCCCCGGACCTGGCGGATATTGATTGTGGCCGCTGCGGATGGCATCGATCGCCGCTTCGGAGACCTCCGTGGGCCCATCAGTATCCGGGAACCCCTGTCCAAGATTTACGGCCCCTGTACGGGCAGCCAAGGCACTCATCTCAGCGAAGATCGTGGTGCCGAATTCGGCCAAGTTTGGGTTGAGGAATTGGTTGGCAGAGGATTTGGAAGCCACGGCGGCAGATCCTACGACTCGACTGGAGCAAGTACCGGATCACACTTCCCTAACATTTCTCTCACCGATTTGGAACCTCTGTCTCGGAGTCCTCTTACCTTCAACAGCGATTGTGTTCCCCAGAGAGGCGAACAACTCCCCCCACCAACATCCTCTCGAGGAGATATCGAAATGAAGAAGCCACTAGCAGCCACACTGATTGCGGCCACCGCCCTCGGCAGCGTCGCTGCCGGCGCAACGGTCTTCAGCACCGGCCTTGCCGGCGCCCAGGACTCAACCGATCAGGCACCGGCCACCGCACCCGATTTCCAGCGCGGCGACGCTGCCGCCCACATAACCGAGGCCCTGCAGCCTCTGGTCCCCGGCACGCTCACCAACTCACAGGTTGAGGCAGTTGTCTCCGCTCTTGAGGCGGCCCGACCGGCCATGGGTGATCACAATGGTGGTCCCGGCCGACCCAACCTCGACAACCTCGCCACCGTGCTCGGCACCGATGCCGGCACTCTCGGCCAAGAACTCCGTGACGG
>JBDNJK010000078.1:0-34987 GCA_041687805.1 Acidimicrobiales bacterium | reverse complement strand
TCTCCCAATGGTCCGATTGAGGAGTTTGACGAGGAGTTTCTGCGATCCAACGGAGGCACCAGTTCGCTCAACGACATCCAACCCCACTTGTGGGGAAGCGAGATCAGCAGCTCGCTCACATTTGTCGACTACGACTCGGTTCCGACCGAGCCCGAATCCGTGCTGGCCGTCGTCGATCTACTCGGCTACACCCGCCAAACCAACTACGGACGTCTTTTCGACGTGAGGGTCGAAGACGATCCGGCCAACCTCGCGTTCACCAGCCTCGAAGTCGGCATGCACACCGACAACCCCTACAGAGACCCTGTTCCAGGGTTGCAGCTGCTGCATTGCCTGGTCAACGACTCAGACGGCGGCGACAGCCAGCTCTGCGACGGTTTCAAGGTCGCTGAATCGATACGTCACGATCACCCGGGAGCGTTCGAGTTGCTCTCCCAGACTCCGGTCGCGTTCCAGTATCTCGAGGAGGGTTTGGCCGATCTGCGTTGTCGAGTACCTCTCATTCGAGTCGACGCGCGAGGCGAGGTCATCGAAGTTCGCTACAACAGCCGTTCGATCCAAGCTTTCGACATGCCGCCCGACCTTATGTCCGACTACTACGACGCTTATCGAATTCTCGGCCGTGAGCTTCACGACCACCGCTATTTCATCGAGTTTCGCCTCGATGCCGGTCAGTTGATGGTGTTCGACAACCAGCGAGTGCTTCACGGTCGATCTTCCTATTCGCAGGGTGGCGCTCGCCACCTTCAAGGTTGCTATGCCGCCGAGGAACGTGGGGAACCCGACACCCTCGTGGCGGCATGTCTCATGCACGATGTAGGGCACTGGCTCGACGAGCCCGATGACGACTTCGGCATTCATGCTCACGACGACCTCGGCGGCGACTGGGTAGCGGCCAGATTCCCGGTGGCTATCTCCGAACCGGTGCGGCTCCATGTGGCAGCAAAGCGTTACCTGTGCACCATGGAACCCGCCTACCACGATGTTCTTTCGCCGACGTCTCGGTACACGCTCACCAAACAGGGCGGCCCAATGTCTGCCACAGAGGCGTCTCAATTCGCTGATCTTCCATTCTCCGATGCAGCCGTGAGCCTTCGACGGATGGAGGACGACTACGGAAAATCGTCCGACATGGTCGCGCCTCCTCTCTCCCACTTTCGCAAACTCATCGACGGCATGGCTCGCCGATCTGACAGCGACCCAACATCCGACGACGACGAGTAGCCCCAGATGACACGCGACCCCAAGTTCGACATCCTGTTCGAGCCGGTCGCTATTGGGCCCGTGGTCGCCAGAAACCGCTTTTACCAGGTCCCCCACTGCAATGGCATGGGCTATCGCGCTCCCGCGGCGCTGGCTGCGATGCGTGAGGTGAAGGCCGAGGGCGGTTGGGCTGTGGTGTGCACTGAAGAAGCCGAGATTCATCCGACCTCCGACCTCACCCCCAGCATCGAACTACGAAATTGGGATGACTCCGACATTCCGTCGCTGGCTCTCATCACTGCCGCTGTTCACAAGCACGGGTCGCTGGCCGGAATCGAGTTGGTTCACAACGGAGGCCACGCCGCCAATCGGTCCACTCGCGAGGCGCCACTATCGCCCTCATCGAACTCGGTCGATTGGATCGAACCCACCCAGGCGAGGCGTATGACCAAATCCGATATTGGGGATCTGCGCCGGTGGCATCGAGAGGCGATCGATCGTTCGATTCGAGCCGGCTTCGACATCGTCTATGTCTACGCCGGTCACATGATGACTCTCATCCAGCAGTTTCTGAGTCCGCAGACCAACACCCGCACCGACGAATACGGCGGCTCCACCGAAAACCGGTCGAGACTGCTCCGAGAGATCCTCGAAGACGCTCGAGACGAGGCCGACGGTCGCGCGGCCGTCGCCTGCCGACTGTGCGTCGACGAACTACGCGGCTCCTCGGGACTCGTGCGGGGCGAAGTCGAGGAGATCGTGGGAACGCTCGCCGAGTTGCCGGATCTCTGGGATTTCCAGGTGGGTGATTGGCCCAACGACTCCTCGACGTCGCGATTCCGGGAAGAAGGTTTCCAGGAGAAATATGTGAAGGGGCTGAAGGCCCTGACCAGCAAACCTGTGGTGGGCGTTGGTCGCTTCACCTCACCTGACGAGATGGTTCGGCAAATCACCAGCGGCACGCTCGACCTGATCGGGGCCGCCCGTCCATCGATCGCGGATCCCTTCCTGCCACTCAAGATTGAACAGGGCCGAAACGACGACATCCGCGAATGTATCGGCTGCAACATCTGCGTGTCGGGCGACAACTTGATGGCCCCGATTCGCTGCACACAAAACCCAACCATGGGTGAGGAGTGGCGGCGGGGCTGGCATCCAGAGTCGATCCGGGTGGCACACCGCGCCGACAAGGTGCTGGTGATCGGTGCCGGGCCGGCCGGTTTGGAGGCGGCGCGATCTCTGGGCGAACGCCGATTCGAAGTCGTGGTGGTGGAGGCAAGCCGTGAACTCGGGGGACGGGTGGCGCGCGAGGCCGCGCTTCCGGGTCTCGCGACATGGCGGCGAGTCGTCGACTACCGGGTCGCTCAGATCGACAAAATGCCAAATGTCGAGATCTTCCGCGAGAGCCCGACAACCAGTGCCGAAGCGCTCGAGTATGGATTCGACCACATCGCAGTCGCCACAGGAGCCAAGTGGCGCTCCGATGGCATCGGTCGAAGCAACGCTCGGCCTATCCCGATCGGTGATGGTGCCGAGATTCTCACTCCCGACGATGTGATGGCTGGCAAGAGGCCCCACGGTCGAAGAGTCGTCTTGTTCGACGACGACCACTACTACATGGGCGGAGTGATAGCAGAACTGCTTGCCCGCGAACAATTTGAGGTAGAGATCGTCACGCCGGAACCGCTGGTGTCTGCCTGGACGGTCAACACGCTCGAGCAGCCCCGAATCCACCGAAGGCTTCTCGATTTGGGAGTCAATATCCGTGTCCAGCACTCTGTGGTTGCGGTGGGCGAGGGCGAAGTGACAATCACATGTGAGATCACAGGGCGTCGAGATCGGATCGGTGCTGGCTCAGTCGTCATGGTCACCAGTCGCACGCCCAGCGATTCGATTTTCGATTCCCTACGCGCTGTTATCGAGCGGCAGTACCGGAACGGAAGTCTCCAAACGGTGAGAGCAATCGGCGATGCGTGGGTGCCGAGCACAATTGCCTCCGCAGTCTGGTGGGGGCACCGCTACGCGCGCGAACTCGGAGAGGACCCCTCGAATCTGGTGATGCGTCGCGAATGATCTCACCCAGTGGACGCAGCGCTCAGATTTCACACTGGCCGTAGCTGCAGTCCTTGCCGCGGGCCGCTGCTCGAAGCATGTTGGACAACAATTGTGGTCATGTCTTGAAGGCAGTCAGGAATTTCTCCAGGTCGTTCTCGTCGATCGAGACCAGTCGGGAATCATCTGGAAATGCACCCGAATGGACCTCCTCGACATAGGCCGCGAAAGCGGCCTCTCGGAAGCCCTGGATTCGAGCCAGTTCCGTCTGGAGATCGGCGTACGCCTTGGCATGACGAGGCACGTGGCCGCTGTTGGTGCCAAGAATGTCGGTGGAAAATAGATATTGAGCGTCGCAACCGCTGCCAGATCCCATCGAAATCATGAACAGCGAAGTGCGGTCGCTGATCGCCGATGCCACCGGGGCGGGCACCACTTCTATCTCGGCAGCGAACGCACCGGCCTGCTCTAGTGCTTCGGTCGCGTGCCAGACGTCGAGTGCCGACGACGCCGTCTTCCCTACCGCACGGAAACCGCCTGTCCAGGTTCGGCGGGCCGGGATCAACCCGACATGTCCGACCACGGGCACGCCCTCGGCACGGAGGCGGCTGATGGTTTCGAGACTGCCTGCACACCAGACCGCATCGCCGCCCTTTTCGAGACCGGCAAACGCGGCGCGAAGGTAGTCGTCGGTGGTCACGACACGGCCGTATTCGAGTCCGATCACGATGAACGCGGTGGGTGCGGCTTCCCTGTATTTGGTGTCCATGAGGGAGTCTTGAATCGTGACGATGTCGACCTCTGATGCCTCGGCTGCCAGGGCTTCGTCGAGCGAGTCGACGTAGACATCGGTGAGTTGACGCTGGCCCTTGCCAGCCAGTAGATCGGCAACGGTTGGACGGCGACGGGTCATCGTGGCTCCTCATTGTTGGTGGTCGGTCTCATCAAGACCCGACCATCGCGCACCTCGATCGGGTGAGTCGCGATGGCCTCGCAAACCGGTGCCCTCGCTGGCTCGCCCGTCGCGATCTCGAAACGTCCGTTGTGTTTGGGACATTCGATCAGCCCACCGATCACGAGCCCTCCAGCAAGATGGACGCGACGACTGTGGGTGCAGATGCCATCGGTAGCGAGATAATCCCCGCTCTCGACCCGATACACCGCAAATGTTCGGTCGGCGAAATCGACCTGGGCGACGTCGTTCACCTCGAGGTCGTCGGTTCCACAGATGTCGAGCCAGCCATCGCCAACCGCCGATGGCGTGAACGAACGGGCGGCGCTCGTCGAATCCTCGGTTGAGCTCGCGTTGGTGTCGGGCCTTGAAGGGATCTCACGCGGGATCTCCCATGTGGGGTCGCGATGTTGATGACGTAGCGCCGGCACGACCTCGCGATACGCCGCCCAGAGAGATGGCGATGGCTCAGGCAGGTCGTCACGGATCTCTTCGTGAAGCTCCGGCAGAGCGTGGAACGGCACGGTCGGAAACATGTGGTGTTCACAGTGGTAGTTCATGTTCCAGTAGAGGAATCGAAGTATCGGGTTCATGTAGACCGTGCGGCTGTTGAGACGATGATCAAGGACGTCCTCGCGTAGGCCCAGGTGTTGAGTGGATCCGAGAACCAACACCAGCCATGCCCCGTAGAACGACGGTCCGATTATGAACAGCAACGGCACAAGCGACCAGGTGACGGCACATACCAAAGCCACCGCCAGCCAGATCGCCACGTAGATCCGACCCTCGATGATGACTTTGTGCTGCTCGCTGTCAGGTATGTACGAGCGGTCGGAGTCGGCGATTTTGCCGAAAGCGTGTCGAAACGTTCGAGACATCGCTGCGGGGCCGTTCTTGAGGTTGAACAGATTGGGTAGCCAGTCCCCGAGTTGCGGTGGCCTGGCCAGGATTATTTCCGGGTCTCTGGCCACGATGATCGTGTCGCTGTGATGACGCACATGCGACCAACGCCAGATGGTTGGGTCACGCAGCAGCATGAACGAAGCCGGGTAGTAGATCACCGTGTTGATCCAGGTGGTTCGAAACGCCGTTCCATGACCGCATTCGTGCCAACGGGGATCGGCTGTGCTGCCGTAGAGCGTGCCGTAGATCACCAAAGGCAGGATCGTCCACCAAGACCACAGCGAGAGGTAGAGCCATACGCCGCTACCAACCAAGAGACCGACGTAAATAACGATGTCGCGCGAGGCGCGCGCGTTGCTTCTCCCCATCAGCTCCTTGAGGCGAGCCGGTTCGATGGGCGAGCGATACCACTCGGCCTCGGCCATGCCAGCCGCAACAGCCCGTTGTTCCTCCTCGGAACAAAGTCGATAGTCACGTCGCACCAAGAAATCGGTGCGAATCGGATCCCCCATCAAGCAACCTCCGCGTTGGAATCGACACAGTACGTCTTCTGGACGTCTCGTGTCAGGCGTAGAGCGGCGGTTTGACAGGAAGTTCCACGATTTCGTTTTTGCCGGTTCGCACAGATCGTTGAACGGCCTCGACCACGGCCTGGGCCGCGACGCCATCCCAGGCTGACGGACCCGCCGTATCCCCCGATCGAACGGACTCGACCCAGGCCTCGGCCTCCATTCGGTAGGCATCGGCGAACCAAGCGAACCAATCGTCGTGAAGCCGCGGATCATCGGGTCCGGCCGTCTTGGCCAAGCCATCTTCACCGCTGACCTCGACCGAGACGTCGTATCCGAACGCGTAATCGTCGAACTCGAACGTTGCCAAGCAACCGGACTCGAGGCGGGCACTGGCGGTCACGAACCTGACGCCATTTTGCCCCCTCGGCAAAGACCGGGCCAGAACCGACACGACCTCGGTTTCGGCCAGCCATCTCACTGTGTGGATGTCGTGCACCATCGACTGCGAGATCGCGTGATCGATGGTCCGTTCGAATTCGTTGCGATTTCGATGTACGGCACGAATGTGGTTAACACGACCGTTGGATTTCACCTGCTGGCGCAATCGTTGGTGTGCCGGGTCGTACTCGCGCATCAGACCGAGTTGGAGTAGGCGTCGCCCGACGGCAACTTCGGACTCCATCACATTCACGGCACCCTCCAGAGAGGTGGCCAATGGTTTTTCGCAAAGAGTCGGCTTGCCGTGCGCCAGCGCGGACATGGCCAGATCGGCGTGAGTTTCGTCGGTGGATGCAATGACCACCGCATCGACTCGAGGGTCGCTGATCAGTACGGCCGCATCGGTGATCGGCTCCGCGTCGACAGCCGCGGCAAGCGTGGTAGCCGCTGCCTCGACCGCATCTGCAACGACAACGACGCGAACCCCTTCGAGCGCCGCAAAATTGCGGGCGTGTTCCGAGCCCATGCCCCCTGCGCCGACCACACCGATTCCTAGTTCATGCATGACTGCATATTGCCATGTAATGGCATTGTCGGCGGGCGCGGATCACATGGCGGCGGTGTAACAAACAGCAGTGCCTTCGAGCGCGACCACATCATCGTCGCGCCGTACCTGCACGGCCACCTTGGTAATGGGTTTGTCGGTGCGCACCTCGAGAATCTCGATCGATCCAGTGATGGTGTCACCGGGTCTGACCGGAGCCTTGAAGCTGAGATCGAGTTGTAGGAAAACCGTGCCAGGACCGGGGAGTTCTTCAGCCACCACGGCGTTGAGAATCGCGCTGGTCACGCCGCCCTGGACGATGATCTCACCGAATGGAGAGGCAGCGGCAACCGCTTCGTCGTAGTGCACAGGGTTGTGATCGCCGCTCAACTCGGTGAACAGTTCGATGTATTCCCTCTTTATCAGGCGGGATCGCTCAGCGCGTTGCCCGATTTCGGGGACCCCTTGAGGCCAAACCAGATTCGTTTCCATGCCACCTCCAGCAAGCATGAAACCACACTTCGTTCAATCCGGCCGTTTCTGAAGGATCTGGCAGATTTCGCTTTCGGTGCACTCGGCGGGATCGAGTCCACTGCTGCGTTCCATCATTTGCCGAAGTTCTTTCTCGAGCACAGCGAGCTGGCGGCGTCGACTACGAACACTTTCCAGTTTGGCAGCAAGCAGGGCATCGACGTGGGCACATGGTGTAGTGCCGCTGTCGCGAAGTTCGACGACGCTGTGCACTTCCGCCAAGGTGAGACCAGCCGCCTGCGCGGTGCGAATGAACCGCAACCTGTTGAGGGCGGCTTCTCCGTACACCCGATATCCGTTCGGAGCACGCCGAGGTTGAGCAAGCAAGCCACGCCGCTCGTAGTAACGGACCGTGCGTGTGGGAAGCCCAACCGCGTCTGCAATCTCACCGATCAGCATTCCGACAGCGTAGCCCTTGACCTTCTCCTATAGGAGAAGGTTTACGATCCAATCGTGGACGTGACCTTGATGTATTTCGACGACTGCCCGAATTGGAAGATCGCTGATGAGCACCTCCGTTCGCTGGCCGGTGAGTTCCCTGATCTCGTGGTGACAAAACTCAAGGTGACTACTCCCGAAGATGCCGAGCGTTACGATTTTCGGGGATCGCCGAGCATCCTGATCAATGGAGTCGATCCGTTCGCAGCGCCGGACGATCCCGTCGGATTGTCGTGTCGGATCTACCAAACCTCGGCTGGCCAAGCCGGGTCACCGACAATCGAACAGCTCAGAGAAGTGTTCAGCCGTAGTTGGTAGCCTTTGCCCATGCCGTTGGTGACCTGCCCTCATTGCGGTGAGGACGAAAATCTCGCGGGCTCCAATGTCGACGGCACCATCACCATCACGTGCGGTGAATGTGGCGCGATTTGGGATCGCGACATGACACCGCGGTGCCCCACTTGTGGCAGCGACGAGGTGCGCGAAGCCCTCCAGGCGATTCTCGACAAATCGCGTGGCACCCAATTATCGATCCAGTCGATGAAGGTCACGTGGCTGTGCCCAGACTGCGATGCCGAGAAATTGAGGCGCTATTTGGATTCCAATGTGCCTCTGCCCCCAGACGTTATGCCAGTCGACCCGAGGTGAACATGCACGATGATCCAATCCGAGGCGAGGTAGTGGTCACATGGCCCGGTTTCGACGTGGACGACCCCGCAACCGGGCTACTACTTCGAGACGCAGGTTTGTCGATCAGGCTGGAACCGAAGACCGGGCCCAGGTCAGCCCACGAGCTGCGCGATCTACTGGGAGATTCGGTGGCTGTCATTGCCAGCACCGATCCGTTCGATGCCGAGACTTTCGAGCTGCGAAAGAACTTGAAGGTGATCGCCAGAACCGGTGTGGGCGTCGACTCGATCGACATGACCGCCGCATCGAGAGCCGGCGTAGCCGTAGTCACCACCCCTGGGGCCAACGAGGAAACCGTCGCCGATCACACTCTGGCTCTGATGCTCGCTGTCACCCGTCGAGTGGTCGAGCAGGACCGCGCTATCCGAGATCACCGATGGGAACGCGCCGGTGAATTCCTGCCCAGCGATCTGTTCGGCGCCACGGTCGGCCTGATCGGCTCCGGGAATATTGGACGTGCCGTGATTCGCCGTCTGTTGGCATTCCGCTCGAACGTCCTCGTCGCCGATCCAGGGCTGGCCATTGCACCCGAGGGTACGCAACTCGTAGATCTTGTCACGCTGTTGAGCCAGTCTGATGTCGTCTCCTTGCATGTGCCCTTGCTCGACCAGACTCGTGGCTTGATCGGCGCAGACCAGTTGGCGTTGATGCGCCCGTCGGCAGTGCTCGTCAACTGCTCACGCGGCCACATCGTCGATGAGACAGCGTTGGCCCGAGCACTCACAAGCCGACAGTTGGCCGGCGCTGCACTCGACGTGTTCGCCGATGAGCCGCCGTTCGACTCTGAATTGTTGTCGGTGCCGAATTTGGTGCTCACCCCTCACGTCGGGGGTTTGAGCACCCGTTCGGTTGCCGCCATGACCCAACGAGCCTCGAGAGCCGTGATCGACGTGCTCAGCGGCCGCCGGCCGGCCGACACCGTCAATCCGGCAGCTTTTTGACCGGAAATTTGAGGGCTGCCTGCCCGAGAGCTTCTGGACCCATGGCCGAGTAACCGCCGTCTACAGCGAGGTCGGCTCCGGTTATGAACGAGGCCCGATCCGAACAGAGGAACACCACGGCGTCGGCTACCTCGGTTGGGTCGACCAGTCTTCCCAGCGCCTGGAACTCGGCCGCGAATTCGTCGGTGTACTCGCGAGACCCGTAACGCTTCTCGAGGTTGTGGCTCCACGTCCAGCCCGGTGAGACCGCGTTCACCCGGATGGATCGATCGGCAAGCAATTGAGCGGAGTTGCGGGTGAGGCCCAACAGCGCCGCTTTGGTGACGGGGTACACGAGGCGACCCGGCTGGGATTGTTTGCCCGATACGGAGGCGACCACAACGATCGCTCCCCCGCCTCGTCGGTCCATGAATGGAGCCGCCTTTTCGATCAGCATGGCCGCGCCAACCACGTTGACATCGAACGAGCGATGCCACTGGTCACGCGACGTGTGCATTACGGCATCGTCGAAAATCGCGGCGGCTGACACCACAAGATCGACCCCACCGAACTCCGATACCGCGGTGTCAATCATCGCGTCGATGTCGGTATCGCTGGTTATGTCGACTTTCACGAACTTCGCCGATGCCCCAATTCTGTCGGCCACCTCGCGACCTGCGTCCTCAGCGATGTCGCCCATGACGACGCTCGCCCCAGCTCCCGCCAATTGCTCCGCGATCGCCGCACCAATCAGCGATGAGCAACCAGAGACGAGAGCTACCTTTCCGTCCAGTTCAGTGTCGGGCATGGCCACATCGTGTCACTTGGCCACTCGCTGATGTTTCGATTCGATTTCCCAGTCGGCGCGAGCGTCACGGACTTCCTCACGCTCGCTGACCTCTGGCACCCCAACTTCCCACCATGTCCCGCCGCCAACCCAGTCGTACTCGGACACATCCACCACGATGACATAGCTACGATCGGCCGCCTTGGCTCTGGCGAATGCCGCCGGAAGATCGGCCAGCACTTCCACGTGTTCGGAGATTGCACCCATCGACTCGGCGTGTTTGGTGAGGTCGACACGCATGAACCCGTCGTGGCGTGCTGTGCGAAGCAAATTGTTGAACTCGACACCGCCCTGTGCCACCTGTAGCCGGTTGATGACCGCGAAACCGGCGTTGTCGCAGACCACAAAGATGACCTTGTGGCCGGTGAACACGCTCGAGTAGATATCGCTGTTCATCATCAGATACGAGCCGTCACCCACAAACACGATCACATCGGAGTCGGGGCGAGCCATCTTCGCTCCCAGGCCTCCGGAGATCTCGTAGCCCATGGTGGAGTAGCCCCACTCTGCATCGAACGTGCCGACTGATTTCGAGCGCCAACCGGCGACCAATTCGCCCGGCAGGCCGCCGGCCGCCGACACGCAGTAGTCGTCATCGGCGGCGGCGGCATTGATCGTCTGAATGATTTGGGCGTAAGAAGGCACGCCGCTGGGTTCCTGCCCGAGGAAGGAATCCAGGTGATGGTGCCATTCGCCGATCGCCGTCTGGGCCTGTTGCAGCCAGCTCGCTGGCGCGGCGTAGTCGTCGAGAGCAGCGTCGAGTTGGCCGAGCGCCACGAGAGCGTCTCCGATAACGGGCACGGCATGATGTTTGGTGGCATCCCAGCGGGCGGTGTTGATCGACACGAATTCCACGTTGGGGTTCTTGAATAGCGCCCAGGATCCGGTGGTGAAGTCCTGCAAGCGTGTGCCCACCGCGAGCACTACGTCGGCCTGCTCGGAAAGTTCGTTGGCCGATGTGGCCCCGCTGATTCCGATAGGGCCCGCATAGTTGGGATGGTCGTGCACCAGCGTGGCCTTCCCGGCGACCGTCTCGACGATCGGGATGCCACGTCGCTCGGCGAATGAGGTGAGGGCTTCAGCCGCTCCCGAATAGTGGACCCCTCCACCGGCGATGATCAGGGGTTTGGTCGCCCCACGAAGCGCTGCCTCGGCCGCCTCGATCTCGCGCGCGTCGGGTCCGGGGCGGCGAATGAAATGAACCTGAGGTTCGAAGAACGACACCGGGTAGTCGTATGCCTCGGCTTGCACATCTTGGGGCAACGCGAAGAAGGCAGGCCCGCAATCAGCCGGATCGAGCATTACTGCCAGGGCTTGAGGAAGCGACTGCACGAGTTGCTGCGGCTTGGTGATGCGATCCCAATAACGGGTGACCGGCTTGAACGTGTCGGCCACAGTGGTGGTGGGGTTGTTGAATTGCTCGACCTGCTGCAACACCGGGTCGACGATTCGGTGTTGGAACGTGTCGCCGCTGAGCAGGAGTAGAGGCAGGCGGTTGGCGTGGGCGACGGCCGCGGCAGTGACCATGTTGGTTGATCCAGGACCGATCGATGATGACGCCACCATGATCTGGCGACGATGCATGGCCTTGGCGTAGGCAACCGCAGATAGCGCCATGCCTTGCTCATTGTGGCCTCGCCAGGTGGGCAGCTCGTCTTGAACCGGTTGGAGCGCCTCGGCCAGGCACGTGACGTTGCCATGGCCGAATATGGCAAACACTCCGGCAAACATCGGCTTCTGTTCGCCTTCGATGATCGTGTGTTGATTCACAAGCCATCGCACGAGTGCCTGGGCGGTTGTCAGTCTGATGGTTTCCACTATGAGCCTCCGGTTCTACGCGTGTAGACTACACACGGAGCAGAAGGCTGTCACGAGCAATCCGAGCTGGAGGACCGATGAGCAACTTGTTGCAACGAATCGCCGGAGGACCCATCACTTGGGGCGTGGACGGATCGCCCGGTTGGGGGCACCTCATGCACCGCGACCGGGTCATGTCCGAGATGGCCGGCGTTGGGCTACGCGCCACCGAGTTGGGCCCCGACGGATTCCTGCCCGACGATCCCGATGAACTCGTCGACTACGTAACGGGATACGGACTCGAGGTCGTGGCCGGCTTCATTCCGGCCGTGCTCTACCGCAACGAGGGCATCGACGATCAGCTCGCCTACGTCGACAAAGCCGCACGGCAGTTGGCCCGGGCCGGCTCAAAGGTGGCCGTCATAGGTGCCGACTCCCACTACGACGGCTACGACACTGAGGTCGAGATGTCGCAGGACGAGTGGAAGGTGTTTCTCACCAATCTCACGAAGCTCATGAACTCGGTCTCGGAGCAGGGGCTCGCCACGGCAGTTCATCCCCACTGGGGCATGGCCATCTCACGCCGCCAACATGTCGAGAGACTGCTCGAGTCATGCGAGGTCGGCATCTGTCTCGACACTGGCCATCTTCAGTTGGCCGGTGTCGATCCGGTCGACATCGCCAAGCTGGCTCCGAGTCGAATCGACCACGTCCACCTCAAAGACGTCGATGCCGACATGGCGGCTCGCGTTCGCCGCGGCGAACTCCCATTCAGACAAGCAGTGATCGACGGCATGTTCACTCCTTTGGGCAGCGGCGGGATCGATTTCAATGGTCTCATCAGGTATTTGGAATCGACCGGATTTCAGGGCTGGTATGTGCTCGAACAGGATTGCGCCCTCAGCGCGGAGCCCGATCCCGGCGAAGGCCCGCTTGCCGATGCCGCCATCAGCGTGAAGTATCTGGAGACACTGGCCGCTGATCTTTAGGACATCCGGAGGCAACCGTTGATTGAATGCGTGCTCGACGTTCGGGCCAGACTCGGAGAGTGCCCGGTATGGAGCCAACGCGACCAAAATCTGTACTGGGTCGACATCGACTCTCGTTTGATCCACCGCTACGACCCCGCCACTGACAACGACGAAACCCGCTCAACGCCGGGCCGACCCGGAGCGATCGCGCTCACTTCAGATTCCGACCGTCTGCTCGTCGCCGCCGAGCACGACCTCGTCGACTTCATCTGGTCCAGTGGTGAGGCCACGCAGCGGTTGAGTCTCGAGCCGGCCGACTCCCCCACTCGGTTGAACGACGGGCGATGCGATCCCGTCGGCCGTTTCTGGGTCGGCTCCATGGACGACCCGTCCGCCGGGGGGCACGGCTCAGCCATGCTGCATTCTGTCGACTCCAGCGGAGCAACCAGAGTTGTCGAGACCGGCGTAGGGGTCTCCAACGGCCTGGCTTTCAGCCCCGACGGCAAGGTGATGTACTGGGCGGATTCAGCGCGAGAGATCGTTTGGTCCTACGACTACGACCTCGACACCGGCGACCGCTCCAACGAGCAGATCTTTCTCGACTTCGCCGACCTGGCGGGCAAACCCGACGGCGCGTGCGTCGACGAATCTGGTTGCTACTGGGTGGCGTGCGTCTACGGCTGGGCGTTACTTCGCGTCACACCTGCCGGGACGATCGACCGCAAGATCGATCTGCCCGTTGAGAAGCCCTCGATGCCAGCTTTTGGCGGCTCCGACCTCCACACGTTGTATCTCACCTCGATCAGCACCGGCGGATCACGAGCGGCAGCCCCCGGTCAGCCGCTTGCAGGCGCACTGCTCGCGTTGTCGGTCGGCGTTGCGGGTCTGGCTGAGCCGGTGTTCGCTGGCTGATCAATGCCCCCGCGGTGGGGCGGTGGAACCACGCACGATCAGCGGCGGTGGAGCGATCGACGTGAGCAGTTGGATCTCAGTCCCTGCGATCACATCCAGCAATTTACGAGCGGCGACCTCGCCGAGCTCACGTTTGGGAAACGGCAGCGTTGTCAGGGGCGGGTCGACATATCGGCCCACTTCCAGATCGTCGATACCGATCACGCTGAGGTCCTCTGGCACTCGCAGCCCGCGATGCCTGGCGGCTTGCAGCACAGCGATTGCCATGAGGTCGTTGTGGGCGAATACCGCTGTCGGCGGATCGGGCACGTCGAGAAGCATTTCAGCGGCGGACAGGCTCGCGTCGACAATGCCCCCGTCGATGCTGGGAGCGGCATCTGCGACCAGTTGGTTGTCGATAGCGATGCCTGCCTCTGACATTGCCTGCTCGTAGCCGAGAAATCTCTGCCAACTTCCGAGGCTGGTTCGGTGTTCACGAAGGATGCCGATGCGCTTGTGACCAAGATCCAAGAGGTGATCGGTGACGACCCGACCGGATGCAACGGCATCTACGACAACCGATGGGATGGAGTCGGCGGTCTGCTCCACCAACACGACGGGAATGCCTCCGTCGCGCAAAATCGGGAGCGTTTCCTCAACCGAAGACGTGGGCACGAGCACTACGCCATCGACCCGCTTCGCCACGAGCATTCGTGCGTAGTCGACGTCTTGTTCAGGACTACCTTCGGCGTCGCAGACCATCAGGAGAAACGATTCGTCACGGAGCACCGAAGTGATTCCCATTGACACACCTGCCCATACAGGGTTCTTCAAGGTGGGGGCGATCAAGCCGACCGTGGACGTGCTCTGGCCGGCGAGACTCCGGGCGATTTCGTTGGGTTGATAGCCCAAATGATCGATGGCAGCGAGAACCCTGGCGCGTGTCGCGGCCGCCACCGGGCGTGGGCCGTCGTTGACGACATAGGAGACCACGGCCGACGACACTCCGGCTTCGGCGGCGACATCATCGCGGGTCGGTCGGCGAAGACGGGGCAAGTGGCCGTTGTCGTCGCTACCCATCAGATTGTCTCCTCGAGCCGGTGCCGCTGCTGGTGTTCGAGCACAGTACAGGTCGTCAACCGGCACATGGCATACTCCCACGATGCCCCTCATCAGGTTGTATCGCTCGAATGTCGGGATAACTCTGGTCGCGTTGGCGATGCTCGCAACGGCCTGCTCAGGTGGATCCGTCTCGTCAGAGTCGACCGGCTCCACCCTCGCCGTGGCTAAAACTTCCTCCACCACCACCGCTGCCACAATCGCCATCACAACCAGCACGGTTGCCGAGATTGTCGGGGGAAGCATCGAGATTCGAGATCTCGATCATCCGCTCATGGCCGATCTGGTGATCAGCACAGATCTGCCGCTCGCTCCGTCAGTGAAGCTCATCGGACCACCAGGCACACCTCAGGTACAGGTTCCACCGCCTCCTTTGCCAGACACTGACCATGTCATCTTGTTGGCAGGCATGAGGGCCAACACCACCTACACAGTCGAGACCGAGCTCCTCGACGCATCGGGTGAGGTGGTCGGGCGTCTCAAGGATCAGAGCCTCACCACCGGTCCGCTTCCGATCGACATACCGACCCTCAGGGTGGCGACGAGTCGTGCGGATTCGATGGAGTCGGGGCTCACCTTGTTCAATCTCGTCGACATTCGCAACGACCTGTCGACGGCAGCCGACGATGGTTCGATTCCGCCTCCGGGAGGCTGGCTGTTGATGATCGACTCTGATGGGCAGATTGTCTGGTACCACAACGAGAATCTGCCCCTCGGTGACGCTCGAATGTTGGACGACGGCACGATCTTGTTCGAATACAACGACACTTCGGCCCGGAGAATCAACTTGCGGGGAGAGATTCTCGAGGAGTGGGCCGGCAATATCATCTCCGGACGGCTGGCCACTGACGCATTCGGGCGTCAGGTGTTGGGCGACTCGCCAGTAATCGTCGATGTCGATTCGATGCACCACGAACACATGATCCTTCCCGACGGGTCCCATGCAACCATCAGCACCGAACTGCGGGTGCTGGACGGCTTCGATGAGCCGCAATGCGGCGAGGATCCTGCCGACTTCGATGGCACATACCATCTCGTCGGAGACGTGATCGTCATTTTCGACCCCGACACGGGCGAGGTACTCGACGAATTCAACCTGTTCGACTACTTCGATCCTCGCGATGATCCGTCGGCCTACAACTTGTGCGGTTTGCCCTTCGACTTCGTCTTCCCCAACTGGCTATACCGCGGCATCGACGCGCTCGCCCGAGATTGGACCCACACCAATGGCATCGAGGTCGACGAAGCCAACAACGCTCTGATCGTGTCGGTCAGGCATCTCGATGCGCTGATCGCCCTCAAATGGAAGGACGACGCAAATGGCCAGGCCGGTGATCTTCTCTGGCACAGTGGCCCCCTCGGCGACATGACACTCACCAACGGGATCTGGCACCGCTTCCAACACGCCCCGGAGTTGGAGCCAGACGGCACGATCCTGCTCTACGACAACGGCAACAACCGGCCCGGCTACGGCACAACCGAAGCCCCGCTGTTCAGTCGAGCGGCGAGATTTGCCATCGACCCGGAAGCGGGCACCGTCGAACAGACCTGGGAGTACCGCAGCACGATCGACGGCCAACCCGTCTTCACTCCTTTCGTCGGTGATGCAGATCTGCTCAACAATGGCGATGTATTGATCACGTTCGGAGGTATCAACGGCGGCATCGATGGCCTGTCGGCCCAGATTCTCGAGGTTGTGCCATCGCAGCCAGAGGGCGGCGAAGTTCTATTCGACTTGCGCGTCGAAGGGGGCGCTGGCTGGATCGTGTATCGAGCCGAACGAATTCCCTCCGTCTACGGCTGAGGCCGATCGTCGCCATACATATCAGGCACGTACGTTTGAGTGTCGATCGGTGTACGCACGTACGTGTCGGCTTGTCGCGGCGGCATTTCGAGCGTGGCCGATGTCAGGTCCTCATACGGGATGCTGTCAAGAACGTGATGTATGCAGTTGAGCCGAGCCTTGCGCTTGTCGTCGGCGTCGACCACCCACCAGGGCGATGCCTTGGTGTCGGTCGTGGCAAACATACGGTCCTTGGCTTTGCTGTAGTCGACCCAGTGGGCCCGTGATTCGAGGTCCATCGGGCTGAGCTTCCAACGCTTCTCCACGTTTTCGATCCGCCCACGAAAGCGACGTTCCTGCTCGTCATCGCTCACCGAGAACCAGAACTTCAGCAAAATGATCCCAGAGCGAATGAGCATTCTCTCGAAGTCTGGGCACGAGCGAAGGAACTCCTCGTACTCCTCATCGGTGCAGAACCCCATGACCCGCTCCACACCCGCCCTGTTGTACCAACTCCGGTCGAACAGCACGATCTCACCCGCCGCAGGTAGGTGGGCCACATATCTCTGGAAGTACCACTGGGTGGTTTCCCGCTCGGTCGGCTTATCGACCGCCACCACCCTAACAATCCGGGGGTTGGTCCGTTCGGCAATTCGTTTGATCGAACCGCCCTTGCCCGCGGCGTCACGCCCTTCGAACAGAATGCAGACCTTCAGACCCTCCCGCCGAACCCACTCTTGAAGCCGCACAAGTTCTCGTTGGAGCCTGGTGAGTTCCTTCTCATACTCTCTCTTTGGGATTCGATGAGGCCGAGCATTTTCACTGCGATCGGTGAAGTTGCCATCAGATTTGTGCTTGTGAGCCATACGCGAGTCCCCGTTTTCTGACCCGACCCGGATCGAGACCCTATGATCTTCGCGCACGAGCCGACTTACAGGGAGTCTGAACCAATGCACGTAATGGTTGCAACCGACGGAACCATCGATTCGGACAAGACCGCCGACATTGCCGCTCGACTGGCAGGCGACGACGGGCACATCACCGTCTACACAGTTGTCGTTGTGCCGCGAGGAATGCTCGACGAGATGCGCGCCGCATCCGGGGACCCGGCCGCAGAGAAAGCGCGCGAGTTGAGCGTCGAGTACCGATCAGAGCCAGCAGGCGATGATCCTGTATCCCACTGGACCGGCGACGATTCGATCGTGGCCCGCTACGTGAAGAGCAAGGTCAAAGACCGCGCCGGAGCGCTGGCAGATGTTTTCGACTCGATGGGTGTCAATTACGAGGTCATCGGGGAAGAGGGCGAGAACGCGGCGCGTTCGGTGCTGGCGGCAGCGACTTCTCGCGATGCCGACGTGTTGTGCATCGGAACTCATGGTCTTGGCCGATTCGAGGGGCTACTCGGGTCATTGTCAACGAAAGTTTCGCGTCATGCCCCGTGTTCGGTGGTGCTGGTCCGCTGACCCACCAAGCGCCGGCGGGTGAGCCAACCTGCCAAACCCAACGCGATGGTCAACCCAATCAGTGCTGCTGCAAGCGGCAACGACTTGCTGTTGTCGCCTTGATCTGAGCCTGCCGCGGCGAGTGTTAGAGCACCGTCTGAAACCCGCGGTGCGAGCACTCCTGTTCCGTGTACGAATCCTGGGCGCTCCGCCGGGTCAAGAGGATCAGAACCGACTGCCAATTCCACCGAGTCGGAGAAATCGTCGCCGTCGGTGTCTGCCGATGACGGCGACGTGCCCGACTCCAATTCGGAACGAGCCGTAAGTCCGTCAAGGTCAAGATCGCTGAGCGCATCATCAGCCGAGTCGGGATCAAGTCCGAAGCCGGCCTCCCAATCATCAGGCAGGCCGTCCTGGTCGTTATCGACACCCACGTTGACCTCAATCGACATGGAGTCGGTGCCGGCAGCGTTCTCCGCGATCAATTCGATCGTGTGGAAGCCCGGTTCGATCAGCGGAAGCATTGCCGTCGCACCGCCCGACAACGGTTCGCCGTCCATCATCCAGCGGTACGTGACGTCGTTGTTCAACACGGTGGTCACCGCGGATGTGTGCACAACACCCGGCGTCAACAACTGCCCGTCGACGGGTGCGGCCATCACCGCTGTTGGTGCGACCGGACCGAAATCTATGCCATCAAGATTCTGTGACACGACACCAACCCCATCGGTGCCTTCGACGCGTAGCTGCCAACCAGCACCCGCCAGACCTATGTCAGCACCTCGAAGAACCACCGGCTCGCCATCGGATTCGGCAACCGGCCACCAACTTCCGCCATCAACGCTCGCCTCGATCTGATACCTCACATCCGCCAACGCCGGCCACGACACAGTGACTGCGTCGCCGTCGGAATTTGCACTCGCCCCTATCTCACCGTTGAGCACTCCACCTGTCGCCGAACCGTGAAGATTTTCGAACCGCCCCAGACGGTCACCGGAGTCGTCCAACAACGACATGCCAGTCGCCTCAACATCGAGCGGTACCTCCGCTTCGAACCAATAACCCGTATCGCCGGCACTGTGAGTCAACCCACTCATGTTGGTTGCCGTGGTTTCGAACACAGTCGCACCCGACGCATCGGTCATCACCAACGTCGGCCCGTCACCGACCTGAACCGAACCCGCCGGACCGAGGTACGGATCCGCGAACTCGACGACCCCATCCGCGCCGACCACTCCCGACACGATCCGGGTCGTCTCACCGTCGCTGCCGCCACCCGGGATCCCGCCCCGTGATGCCGCCCGGCCGCGATCCTCGCCAATTGACCGATTACGTGCCAACGCGTCGAACATGCGGGTCCACGTGTCGACAGCCGTCCAGTCCGGAGTGGACCCATACGACATGTAGTCATGAACATGCGAACCCAAGTCGGCAACAACCGGAGTCATGGTGGTCGTGTCGAATCCCCACGTCGGTTGTTGCGCAAGTTCGCCGTGATCACCAGGCCACCGGATGATCGGCGTTCCCAGCTCGTCATGAGCGTTCGAGGAATGCCGCATCCCAGCGGTATGCCCAGCCTCCTGAGCCATCACCCACCACGGCAGCGAGGTACGTAACACCTTGTGACCGCCAATCCAAGCACACCCGCCGCTCAACCCGGGCGCACCCCAAGGAGTCACAAACATCCCAAAGGTGCGCATGTCCGGCAACCGAAGCTTGGTGATCGAAGAATGACTTTGGCAATCGAGGCTCTTGAACGCATCCTCGGCCTCCGAATACTTCACAGCAGAGAAGAACGAGTGGAAACCGGGGTCGACCAACCGGATCGCTGGGTCCGCATCTAGTTGTGCCAAGTCGATCGTCGAGAACACCACCCGAGACGGATAATCGCCTGCGGCCGGGAGAGTCTTCCACCACCTCAGGATCGAATTTCGCACGGCATCTCTCGATGGCACACTGGAGACCTGATCGCCGACCGAGACTCCGTCGGCGGAACACGGGCTGTACCACTGACCCATCATTTCGGCATCGCAGCGCCACGAGTAGTTGACGAGTATCGGAGCGACTGTCGTCGTGCCCACATCGCCAAACGCAACCGTTCGAGCGATCGTGTCGAGCGGTCCGTCGGTTCCCGGAGCCTCCTCGATCGAGGCCATGAAGCCCGGCGGGTTGACATCCAAGGTGAGCGTCACCTCACCACTGGTCCAGGAGTCCGGCACCACGAAGTCGTATGACCTGTGGAGAGATGGCCGCGCCGCCGCTTCTGCTGCCGCACCAGGTTCACCAGTGCCGAGGGTCGGTGTCCAATACTCGGGAGCAAGAGGCGAACCCGGCAAAGTCATGCCGTCGCGTTCCCCGTAGAGCAAAGCTGGCACCGACAGGTCCTGCACCCGCGGAGGTTCTCCCGACGGGAACTGTTGCAGCGCGTATCCCCGTACGACAGTTTTCTTGTGAGAAACGAGCGGGAAATTCTCCACGACCGCTGTTCCGGGTTCCTGCACCTCGAGCGGGCCTCGGATGGCTTGAGTGACCTCCATCGCCCACGGGACCACGTCGACGATGCCATGAACCGAGTCGCGGTAGGCGGCATCTCCAACAAACGGTGCACCTGTCCCAGTAAGCGTGATGGAGTCTGATCCGGTGCCGAGAGCGCCAGAGGCAACAGCTGTGAACGTGTGCTCACCGGGAGGGACATGAACCCCGGTCAATGCAAAGACTGCGTTGAACTTTCCAGCGTCGATCTCGATCCAGTCGGACAACTCGGCTTCACGAACCAGCACTCCACAGTGATCGCATTGGGTCATGAGTATCTCAACCCGGTCGAGCGGCACTCTGAAAGGGCTAGACACAACCCCGACCACCGCTGTAGTTCGAGCGGCATCGATCTCGTTGCCATCACGCGGTAGCGAGATGTCGACTCCGAATCTGATCGGCTCGGCCGACACCGGGTAGGACTCGCCGGTGAACACTCTGTCGACCATGATCGGTTGATCTGTGCCGAAACTTCTGATCTGCATGAATTGGATCGGTCGGCCCTCGGCGGCCTTCACAACGAGGCAGTTGGTAGCCGGCGCGGCGTCAGGGCCAAGCACGACATCATCCATATCGATGACACCAGCATCATCCGACCCGACCAGACGAATGGTCACCGGCCCCGCGGTTGCTTCCGGCAATCCGACATGCAGACCGATGTATCCAAATCCGGGACGGCCGCGGTCCCCCTCCAAATACCCGTCGCGAGAAGTCCGTCCGGCGGCGTCGGAGGCCGCATCAATTCTGATGGCTGTAGGTGAGCTGATGGTGCCCACGGCAGGGTCGAATGAAGTGCCGCCCTCCCCGTGAGCAAAGGCCAGCCTGGTATCGAGGCCAACTCTGCCGGCATCGAAGTCTCTGAGCGTTGCATCGCTCGGCACTGCACAACGCCACACAACCTCCGGCGGGATCTCCACTACGCCGAGCGCTGTTGTTCTCAGAGTCGTATGAGTGCCGAACTGTCCGGCACCGAGTCCGAATCCCGCAGGTATGGGTCCAGTTAGAGCAGCCGGATCGATCGTCACCGGTGCGAAGTCGACTACTGCGGGCGAAACCGTGGTGGACGTGGTCGTTGGCACCGCTGTCGTCGTCGTTGACGTGGTCGTTGGCGCCGCGGTCGTCGTCGTAGTTGACGTGGTCGTCGGCGGTGGCACTGTGGTGGGTGGCGGATCAATTGTGAAACTGAAACCCTGACTCGAACATTGGATGCTCTTCAAATTGGTGTTGCACGCCCAGATGTTGTAGTCCCCAGGGGCCACCATCGAAACAATCAACGATCCGTTGAACCCGCCGTCTTGACCGATCGTGCACGAAGCGATGACCGGAGTGTTCTCACTTGGGGCCGGGTCTGACCAAACACGGAAGTAGAGACTGCATGAGTCGCCGATGGCAAAGCCGGAGCCGGTCACCGTCACTGAGTCACCTGGCTGGCCGCTCGTTGCGGAGATCTGGTCGATCGACCCCGCGGCCGCGGCTGGCGTGGCGGGAAGACTAATTACCGCGGCCAGTAGCGCCAGCGCCATGAAAACCGAGTATTTCCGCTGCTTGCGAATCACTAATTCTCCCCGTTCGCACTAACCCACGAGCGACCGTAATGCGATTGCGATTGCCGCGGGGTAACCCGGCGGACGATCGGGCCCGGGGCGATCAGCGGAAGTCGTCGTTGGCGATGCGATACGTGGCCAGCGTCGCCGACAGCTGGTTCTTCTCGCTTGTATCCAGCCCAGTAAGCCCGAATTCGATGTCGGCAAGCGCTGCCGCACCCTGGCTGGCACTTTGCCGACCCTGATCGAGAATTCGGGCCAGCGTCGTTCGTCCGTCATCGGGATGAGGAACACGTTTCACGAAACCGCTGGACTCGAGACGGGTGATGGTGTTGGTGACGCTCGCTGCATGGACTTGAAGACGATCACCGATCTTTCCCATCGGCAACTGGCCCTCCCGCGAGAACGAAAGCAGCGCCAATACCTCGAAGCGGCTGAAGTTGAGGTCCAACTGGGCCAACGCAGAGTCGATGCGCGCCAGCATCACTTGGTGAACTCTGGTCAACGAAGTTGCCGCCAACATTGCGTCGACTTGCGCCCACCCGTTGGCCTCCCAGTTCCGGCCGGCTTCCTCAATCGGGTCGAATTGCGGAGCCATGGCGTGTAGCCTAGAGATAAATACTTTGATGTCCAAGTATTCCCTGGTTAAGAGAGCCTGAATGGACGAGCAGCAGACAAGTCAACGTGCGCAATGGCAAGCCGCCTACGACCATTCAAAATTGCGGGACACCCCGTTCGAGACCATGTCTGGCGTTCCCGTCGAGCCGATCTACGGCGATGCCCCGTTCCCCGGGCAGTATCCCTTCACCCGCGGGCTCCACGCCGCCGGCTACCGCTCGAGGCTCTGGACCATGCGAATGTTCGCCGGGTTCGGCGCCGCCGAGGACACCAACGCCCGTTTCAAAGAACTGCTCCGCTCCGGCGGGACCGGACTGTCGACAGCATTCGACATGCC
Organism: Acidimicrobiales bacterium; assembly: GCA_041687805.1. GTDB lineage: Bacteria > Actinomycetota > Acidimicrobiia > Acidimicrobiales > Aldehydirespiratoraceae > SZUA-87. The sequence goes on along the minus strand of JBDNJK010000078.1, from coordinate 11,923 downwards.
CACGCTCATGGGCCGCGACTCCGACAGCCCGTGGGCTCTCGGCGAAGTGGGGCGAGCCGGCGTAGCGGTCGACACCCTGGCCGACATGGAAGACCTCTTCTCGGGTATCCCGCTCAATGAGGTTTCGACCTCGATGACCATCAACGGGCCGGCCGCCTCGATCCTTGCCATGTACGTCGCCGTCGGCGAGAAAGCCGGAGTGGCTCGAGCCGATCTGGGTGGCACTATCCAGAACGACATTCTCAAGGAATACCAGGCCCAAAAGGAATACATTTATCCCCCGCGGCCGTCGATGCGCATCGTCACCGACATGGTGAGGTTCACCACGGCTGAGATGCCCAAATGGCATCCGATTTCGATCTCCGGATATCACATTCGAGAGGCCGGATCGACGGCCGCTCAGGAGCTCGCTTTCACGCTCGCCAACGGTTTCGCCTACGTGGAGGCTGCCATCGCTGCTGGTGAAGACATCAACCACTTCGGGCGACGACTGTCGTTCTTCTTCAACAGCCATCTCGACTTCTTCGAGGAAATCGGCAAGTTTCGAGCAGCTCGCCGGATTTGGGCGCGGTGGATGAACGAGCGCTACGGCGCCACTGACGAACGGGCGATGATGTGTCGCTTCCACACACAAACTGCCGGAGTTTCTCTCACCGCCCAGCAACCCGAAATCAACATCGCGCGGGTCGCAACCCAGGCACTCGCGGCCGCTCTCGGAGGCACTCAGAGCCTCCACACCGACAGCTTCGACGAGGCGCTTGCACTTCCGTCTGAAAAGGCCGCACGAATTGCACTTCGCACCCAGCAAATCGTGGCCCACGAGACTGGTGTCACCAACGTGGCCGACCCCCTCGGTGGCGCGCCTTATGTGGAGTGGATGACCGACGAGATGGAACGTCAGGCCGAAGACGTGTTCGCCCGTCTCGACGATCTAGGCGGCGGTTCCATGCTCGAAGGGGTATACGCCGGAATCGACAACGGATACTTCGTGGGAGAGATCGCCGACTCCGCCTACCGATTCGAGCGTGAAGTCAACTCCGGCCGCCGCATCATCGTTGGAGTGAACGCCTTCACTGAAGGCGCAGACGACAGCGAGACGAACCTCCTACGAATCGCCCAGGCCACCGAGGACCTCCAACGAAAGCGGCTCGACGAAGTGAAGAGACGACGTGATCAGTCCTCAGTCGATGCTGCGCTGGCAACAATCACAGCCGATGCCACCGAGCCAACGACCAATCTCATGCCATCGATTATCGACGCTGTGAAGGCATACGCAACCGAAGAGGAGATCGCCGACGCTATGCGCGAAGTTTTTGGCACCTACACCGAAAAGGCGATCGTCTGATGTCCGACGAACCGATCAGAGTTGTGCTGGCCAAACTTGGCCTCGACGGGCACGACCGGGGCATCAAAATCGTGGCGCGAATGTTGCGCGATGCCGGCATGGAGGTCATCTACCTCGGGCTGCGTCAAACCGCCGAGTCGATAGTGGCCGCCGCCGTGGAAGAGGACGCCGACGTGATCGGACTTTCGATGCACAACGCCGGTCACCTCACCCTCGCCCCTGCCATGCTCAACGCACTCGCGAAGCACGACATCGACATACCCCTGGTAGTTGGAGGCATCGTTCCCGACGACGACGTCGATCAACTCATCAACGCAGGTGTGGCAGCCGTGCTCGGCCCTGGTGCGTCGACTGAGCAAGTTGTGGCCACGGTGCGCTCCGTCGTGTCGACCACGTGAGCATCCGCGGGTTGCCGGTCGAAGACTTGGTTCAACTTTCCAGAAACGCAGACCGACGAGCCATCGGCAGGCTCTTGACTCTTGTCGAACGCGGCGGACCCGAAGCTGAACGCATCACCGAACTAACACATTCCCAAGTCGAGGGCGCTCATGTCATCGGTATAACCGGTCCGCCCGGAGCGGGAAAGTCCACACTGGTAGCGCGCCTCATCGATGAGTCAACCCGCTCTGGCGGAATGCCTGCCGTCTTGGCTGTCGACCCTTCATCTCCCCTCACGGGAGGTGCGATTCTCGGCGACCGAGTGCGAATGGCCGATGCCGATCAGAGAGCATTCATACGTTCGGTAGCCACTCGCGGCCACGAAGGCGGCCTGGCGCTTGCCATCCCGGGAGGAGTGCGAGTGTTCGACTCGGCTGGCTTCGATCCTGTGATCATCGAGACTGTCGGGGTAGGACAGGTTGAGGTGGATGTCACCGCCGCCGCCGACACCACTGTCGTGGTCGTGACACCGGGCATGGGTGACGCGGTGCAGGCCAACAAAGCGGGGCTGTTGGAGGTGGCCGATGTCTTCGTCGTCAACAAAGCAGACCGGCCCGGAGCCGCCAATACTCGCCGCGATCTCGCGTTGATGCTCGAACTGAGCCATGTGACCGGCCAGGAAAACACCGATTACCGTCCGCCGATTCTGATGACCAACTCTCTTGATGGAGACGGCGTTGCAGCAGTCGCCGCAGCGATTTCGTCCCACCTCGACTACCTGAAGTCGTCGGGGAAGCTTGCCGATAGGCGCAATATTCGGGCTCGATTCGAAGTCACCAGCCGCGTCCGGGACTTGTTCGAACGGTCGCTCGTGATGACTCTCGGATCCGACGATGCAATTCGGCTGCTCGATGAGGTGGCCTCCGGTGGCGTTCCGCCCACTGCTGCGGCCAGATCGCTGGCCGAGAAACTCCTCCGGGAAACGCCCCGGGCCGACCCGATCACGACTGGAAATTGATTTGTACGGACATTTCCGAAGTTGTCCGGACTTGGTTCACAACACCGACCCCGACCTAGCCAATGGCTATAACTAGACGATCGGGGTCGGCTCAGGGCCCCGAGTGATCTAGGCGGATCCCGATGCGGTCCCGCCGCCTGTGGCCCAGAGCCACCGGCGGCGGCACCGCCGCGTCTCGCACGGGTTACGATCCACGCCACCCCACGTCCACCTGATACCGTCGCCGCCAGTTCAAGGCTGAGTAGGCAGGGGCCGTGCCCGACACAACAAGAGATAGTTTTGCCGCGAAGCTGACTGCGCTCAAACAGCGGTCGAGCCTGAGCTATCAAAAGTTGGCCACCGAACTCGCTCGGCCAGTATCAACCCTTCACGGCTGGATCACCGGACGTCACCTCCCGTATGCGAGGCAGCGCGTCGATTTCGAAAATCTGCTCCGCCTTCTCGGCGTCACCGATGACGGACTCGACGAGTGGACGGCAGAGCTGGCCCAGTTGCGCACCACCCCGGTTGGCGCCGAGTTCGACAATCCCTACAGGGGCCTTGAGTCATTCACAGAGTCCGATTCCGACCTCTTCTACGGCCGCAACGACCTGACAAGACAGTTGATGGAGCGATTGGAGGATTCGTTCACAATCGCCAAGCCGCGGCCGCTAATGGTCATCGGCGCTTCGGGCTCTGGAAAGACGTCCCTCTTGAGAGCCGGTCTTATCGCTGAACTAAACAAGAATCCCGACTACGCAGCCCACTATCTCACCCCCGGCAACGACCCGGTTGTGGCGTTGATGGAAGCCGCTCGGTCCCCAGTGACAGGCGGCAAGCAGGCATCACGCGAGGTCGTGATCGTAGATCAGTTCGAGGAGATCTTCGGCGAGGCAAATTCGAGCGAGGCCATCCGGTTCACCGAACTGCTTCGTGATCTGGGGAACCGGCCACACACCGAATTGGTCATCGGACTGAGGGCCGACTTCTTCCACCGTGCCGCGAACCTTCCATTTCTTCTCGATGGGCTACAGAATTCGCAGCTCTTGGTGGGCCCGATGTCCACCGAAGAGACAACCGACTGCATCGTCTTTCCCGCTCGTCGCTCCGGTCTCACGATCGCTCCTGATTTACTGACGGAACTCATCACCGAGTTCGGTCGCCGCCAGTCCGACGACGGTTTCACGGAGGCTCTGCCTCTGCTTTCGCACGTGCTGTATCTGATGACCGACACATCAACCGACCGCCATCTCACGCTCGACCACTACAACCAGATCGGCGGTCTGACCAGCGCGCTTCACCTGTCGGCCGACTCAGTGGTGGACTCGATGGGGGCTGGGAACGAGGAAGCGTGCCGCTACGTCTTCACACGGCTGGTCGAGCTCGGAATCGACTCCCTGCCAACCCGTCGAACTGTCTCGATTGCCGATCTAACGGAGTCGGCCGGATCACTCGATGTCGGCGCCGTGATCGACGAATTCGCCGGCCATCGACTTCTCACCACGAATATCGACTCGGTCACTATCAGTCATGAGGCACTACTGACCGCATGGCCCCGTCTCGTTGATTGGATCAACGATGAACGTGGCACGCTGATGTCGGTGCGAAGAATCGAGGCGGCTGCGCGTGCTTGGAATGAGACAGGCCGTGAAGCCGACGGGCTACTCAGAGGCTCCCGACTCGAATCTGCTGACTCGATGTTGGAGCATTCTGGCGCAACCGCACGGTTCTCGGAAGTGGAGCGGGCGTTCCTGAGCGAAAGCCGCTCGGCGCATCAGGCGCACTTGGCCGCAAAGAAACGCGTCTTGTCCCGACAGTTGTCGGGCCGAGCCCAAGACCTCAAATACATCGACCCATCATTGAGCGCTCAGGTGGCGGTGGTTGCCAACGAGGTGACAGCAACTGTCGAATCTCGATCGGCACTCCTGGGCGCCACGTCCCCGCTTCCGGGTGCAAGGTTTTTGGGTGGTCCCGGCCCGACGCCCTTGGCCATGTCGGCAGACGACAAGCGGGTCGCGTTCAGCAATTCTGTCGACGGCTCCATTTCGATTGCCGATTCGGTTGAGGGCGTCTGGAAGAGAGCGGGGCAACTTCACATCATTCCTGCAAACACTCAGTGTCTGGCGCTGGCACTCTCCTCCGATGGTCAACTGCTGGCTGCCGGTGGAACCGACCGGATGGTCACCCTGGTCGATCTGTCCAACGGCGAAACCTCCGTCTGCAGCGACGGATCATCAGAGGTCTTCGACAGTTCGATCCAGTCGCTGACCTTTGACCCGACCGGGCGGCAGCTCTATGCGGGGGGACCTGGTGCCGGTATTCGACGGTGGAACGTCTCCTCGACAGACAAGTCACCGAGCGCCACGCTGGACAGCATCTTGCCGGGCAGTGGCACGACAGCCGCAATGTGTCTCGATCCAACAGGAATGCAGTTCGCCGCCGGCAATCTCGATGGCACCGTCGCTCTCTGGGATGTGAGCGAAACTCCTTCCCTCAAATGGGCGGATACCGCTGCTGGTGAAGAAGCAGCCGCTGCTGTCGCACTGTCACCAGACGGCCACACGCTCGTGGCCGGCTACCACAGTGGCAGAGTGCGGATCTGGAACATCGAGACTCGCAACGTGCTGGTGGAGATACCTCTCGATTCGCCACCGTTCGCGTCGTGGGTCAACTGGACTGAGTTCACCCCGGACGGGACCATGATGATCGCCGCAAGTTCCGACGGCAACGTCCGCGTTTGGGACACGCGAACATGGCGCGACCTTCGAGTCGACCTGCAACATCCGACAGTCGTCATCTGCGCCCGGTGTACTCACGATGGATCACTCGTCACCACAGCGGAAGACGGAACCATGAGAGTGTGGAATTTGCCACCGCCCGCGTCTGATTCCAGCGAGTCGTCCATTTGGTCGCTGAACTTCGACGCGGCTGGAGGGCTTCTGGCTTCTTCTTCACGAACTCGTGCCACTATCTGGTCGCTTAACCGGCGAGGAAAACTGGTCGCTGAGGCAACGTTCTCACCGACCGACAGCAACAAGTTTTTCAGCGGAGCTAGCGCATTTTCACCGTCCGGCGAACTGCTGATTGTCGGCACGCGCGAAGGCCCAGTCTTGCTGGTCAGAACCGATCACCCGAACGAGAAACCGGTGGCGCTACCCGGCCTCACCAATCTCGTCGAGAATATTGCCATGTCGGCCGACGGCACCATGTTCTGCGGCGTCGACCACGACGGCAACGTGCAGATTTGGACAATCGGACCAGATCTGGAAGTGACACGGGCCGGTTCCGCCAAGGTGAGCGCGCCGGCCATGTGCCCGGCATTCGATCAGGGCTCAGCCACACTTGCTGTGGCATCAGAAACAGGTGACGTGTCGATCTTCGATGTGTCCGACCCCGATACGCCACAGTTGATATCAGCCATCGGGACGGGCGACAGTTTCGCCCTCAGTGTGGCGTTTCACCCCACGATGCCTCTCCTCGCAGCCGCCAACGCCGATCGCAGCGTGGGCCTGTGGGATTGCGCCAATCCAGAGAGGCCCGAGCAAGTCGACCGCCTCGAGGGACCCGGCGGGAAGGTCATGACCGTGGCGTTCAATCCAGCAGGCGACATGCTCGCAGCCGGTGTCACCGACGGGCAGGCATGGGTATGGGACACCTCCATCCCCGACAACGCGGCTTTGCACGCGGTGATCCAGTCCCGCGAAGTGGGCATCTACGCACTCACCTTCTCTCCCGATGGGACTCGTTTGCTGGCGGCAGGGCCACGCCAACGAATATTTTCGTGGCTACTCCATGAGTCAGCTGCGGTCGCGGCCATTTATGCCTCGGCCGGCGATCCAATCACCCTGGGTGAGTGGTCACGTTTCGTGCCGTCACTGCCATATCGACGGCTGATGTGAACACCAGAGTGCCGGTCATCGTGTCGGCAGACGCGGCTAGGTCGAATCTCGATTGGCCCCACATTCCGGCCAGAGGATAGACACGTCCTCTAGCTACGGCGTAAGTGCGGCGACGCCGCCCGGTCGCCAGTTTGCGGAGGTACATCATTCGTGACGTCTACGTGGTTGCGATAGGGATGATCCCTTTCGGCCGCCATCCAGACGAAGGGATCAAGGATCTCACCTCCCAGGTGATGGCCAATCTCGTCGAATCCGGTCCTGTGGCGGTTGATGATCTTGAGGCAGCGGGTGCCCTCAATCGTCGAGTGATCCATCACAACACGGTCTCGGTGCCGAAGCTCGAGGTGGCCGACTCGGCGCTGCAGTTGCACGGCGGGAATGGCCTCAGTCGCGAGTACCCGATCGAGAAGATTCTGCGCGATGCGCGTGCCTCTCGAATCGAGGACGGCACCAACGTGGTTCTGAGCCTGGCGGCTGCGGAAAGACTCTGATTTGTCTGAGAGTCCGATATCGACAACAATCGGCTGCTGACCGTAGATAACGGTGTACTCAGCTCATCGAGCAGAAAGTCTCGCATCACGGTTGATGCCGACTGGAAATAGTCGCCGTCGTACGCCTCGAAGTGAGTGCAATCGACCGAGTGGAGTCGCTTGGGTTGAGGGGCGCGTTCGAATGCTGCCAAAGCAATTTCGACCGGAGCCACGGTGTCTTGTTTCGCCACGTCGACTTGCCGTCTGCGCCGGTGGACGAGAAAAGTGTCGGGGCGTCCCCCACACCGCAAGACGGTCGGCATCTACTTCAGAGCGATCAGCCAGCCAACCGATGGCGTGTCGATAATCGCGCGTCTGCGCCCACGGGTTTATTTGCTGGCGTGGCTCGCCGTCGCTCGTGCCGAAGTTGGCGTGATCGTAGACCAATACGGCCATGCCAGCATCACAGAATACTTCTGCATATCGGTCGAGACCCTGTTCCTTCACGCCGGAGAACCCGTGAGCCATCACAACTCCCGCCGCCGGGCCGAGTGTGTTCGCCGGAAGGTACAGCCACCCCCTCAACGCCACGCCGCCATGGCCCTCGAACTTGATGTCGGTCCGCATCACTGATCCCCCTTTTGACCAGTTCATACCAGTCGTTTAGTAGGTACAACCAAGATGAGACACCACAAAATCGGCAATGTAGTATCGCCTGCGTGAAGGTTCTCGTCACCGGCGCAACCGGCTATATCGGTGGTCGACTCGTCCCGCGGCTCTTGGAGCGAGGCGTCGAAGTGAGGTGCATGTCCCGCGACCCGTCGCAGCTCGCGCTCGACCCGTGGAGATCCCAGGTCGAGGTTGTGGCGGCTGATGCCCTCGATCCAGAAAGTCTCGACCAAGCTCTTGAGGGGTGCGACGCCGCCTACTTCCTGATCCATGCCATGCAGAGCTCACCCGGAAGCTACGCAGCCGAGGGTCGCCAAACGGCAGCAAATTTCAGTGTCGCTGCCGCCCGTGCCGGTCTGAAACAGATCATTTACCTCGGCGGTCTCGGTTCTGACGACGGAGATCTGTCGGAGCATCTCTTCAGCCGTCACGAGGTCGGGCGCATCCTGGCTTCTGGCAGCACCCCCGTGGTGGAGTTGCGTGCCGCCGTGATCATCGGATCGGGGTCTACCTCGTTCGAGATGATCAGGCATCTGGTGGAAATCCTTCCCATCACGATGAAGCCAAGATGGGTCGACACGAGATGTCAGCCCATTGCCGTCCGTAATGTGCTCGAAATCCTGCTGACGCGGCTCGACGACCTCCAACCCGCTCACCGCATCTTCGACATTGGCGGACCGGACGTCCTCACCTACGAGGAGATGATGCAGGAGTACGCGAGCGTCGCCGGGTTGCGCCGACGCATTGCAATTCCGCTTCCGATCTTTAACCGCCGCGTGTCCACCTTCATGACGGCTCTTCTCACGCCTCTGCCCCGCGAGGTCACAGGTCCTCTGATCGGCAGCCTCACCAACGACGTTGTGGTGTGCCGCGAATCACCGCCTGGATTTGAGCCTGCCAGCCTGATGCCGTACCGAGAGGCAGTACACAGGGCGCTGTTCCGAATTTCTCACGCCGATGTCGAAACCAGATGGTCTGATGCGCTCACCGAACCGGCGGCGCCTTTGCCCGGCGACCCGGTTTGGTCGGGCGCAACTCGAGAGGTCGACACTCGAGTCGTTTCGTCCTCTGCCTCGGCTGATGATCTGTTTTGGGCCGCGAGCCGTATCGGTGGCGATGTCGGCTATTACACAATGAATTGGGCGTGGGAAACACGAGGTCTCATCGACCAACTTCTCGGTGGAGTCGGGTTACGGAGAGGCAGACGTCATCCCGAGGAATTGCGACCCGGAGAGACGCTCGACTTCTTCCGGGTGGCCGACGTCGATCCGGTCGAGCATCGCTTGTTGTTGCAAGCCGAGATGAAGGTGCCAGGCACAGCATGGCTTGGGTGGTCGATCGAGGAAGACGGTGAAGGTTCCCGTCTGACCCAAGTCGCCCAGTTCATACCACGAGGGCTGCCCGGAAGGCTCTACTGGTGGTCGCTGTTGCCGATCCATGCCCCGATCTTCAATCGGATGGCCTGTCGAATCGCCAAAGCTGCTGAGAACCGCGACAGCGCCGCCCCAATATCTTTGTAGATCTGAGCCGGCGACCGAGGGACCTACTTGCATGGCAAGAAGCGGATGGTTGTCTCCATCTCGTCGAGGACATCGCCAAGCGCAAGAATTGTGGACTCGACATCGGCGGCTGTGGTGTCCGCAGAGAGCGAAATTCGGATCGAACAGTGGGCGTCCGCCTCCGATACGCCCATGGCAAGCAAAACGTGAGTTGGCTCGGGCGAACCCGCCTTGCAAGCCGATCCTGACGACAACGAAATCCCGTGACGACTCAGGGCAACCACGAGTGACTCACCCCGGAGAGTGGGAATGGTGAGATTGAGTGTGTTGGGCAAACGGAATTCGCGATGTCCGTTTAGTCTCGCGGCAGGCAGTAGCTCGCGGATACCAACTTCGAGAGCGTCGCGAAGCTTGACCATTCGAGGCCCCGCTGCAAGACCCCGACCGGCAAGCTCCGCTGCTCGGCCCATACCGACTATTGCCGGCACGTTCTCGGTGCCGGCACGAAGCCCGGATTCCTGACCGCCGCCATGAACCAACGGCTCCAAGTGAACACCGCGCCTCACGTAGAGAGCCCCAACACCCTTCGGGCCGTGCAGCTTGTGACCTGAGAGGCTCAGGAGATCGACACCCAACTGTTCGACGTCGATCTCAATCTTTCCTGCCCCTTGCACAGCATCGGTGTGAAACAGTGCACCGGCGTCATGAGTGATCGAACACAATTCAGCTATCGGTTGAATGGTCCCCACCTCGTTGTTGGCCAGCATCACCGAGACAAGAGCCGTGTCGTCCCGGATCGCTTCACGCAGCTCAGCCGGGTCGACAAGGCCGGAGGCATCGACGCCGAGATAGGTCACTTCACACCCGAGCCGCTCCAGATAAGCGGCGGTCTTGAGAATCGCAGGATGCTCGATCGCGCTCGTGATCACGTGCCGGCGCAGCCCCGATAGCGCGACGCCTTTCAATGCCAAATTGTCGGCCTCAGATCCGCCGCCGGTGAACACGATCCGCTTGGGGCGCGCACCAATCAGGGCCGCCACCTTGCGCCGCGCCTCGTCAACCGCGCTGCGGGCGTCCTTGCCGAAATCGTGGATGCTCGACGGATTGCCATAATCAGATTCCAGATACGGCAGCATGGCATCCCTGACCTCGGCCGTTACCGCCGTGGTCGCGTTGTTGTCGAGGTATATGCGCCGCTGCGTAGTTGCTGGTGTGTGAGGAGCCTTCCGCGTGGGCTGGCGAGCCTCGGAGATGCCATTTGGCTCTGCCGCGGGTGACGCCCCGCTCTCGAGTTTGGCCACCTCGCATAGCAGTGCCTTATAGATCGGAAACCCTGTGATCTCGTCGAATCGAGACATATCGGTGAGATCGTTCGCGTTGTGCTCTCGCCACGCGGCGGGACCCACCGGTGTACCCCCGCCCATAGCGCACTCGATCGCTCCGCTCACAATGGATTCGGTCACTTCGGCACGAAACGCCACCGCTCCCCGCAGCGTGCGCACTTCCACGAGGTCACCCGACACAATGCCCCGGGCGGAAGCGTCGTCGACGTTGAGTTCAACCGTGGGCTCTGGGCTGTCTTTGGCAAGTCCGGGGATGCCGTGATGTTGCGAGCGAAAAGCAGTCTGCAATCTCGCTCCGGAGTTGAATACCAACGGGAATCGACTCGCCACATCTGGGCTGCCCAACGGCCCCTCGGCCGGTTCGGTGTAGACCGGCAGTGGCTCGTAGCCAAAATCGTCGAGCACCGTCGACGCGATTTCGAACTTTCCGCTGGCAGTGTCGAAGCCCGGCTTTCCGTCGGGCCGCAGCCTTCCCTTCTGCCACTTCTTGTATTCCATCATCGATGACGGCAATTTGACCGAGCCACCAGCAGCTTCGACATCTTCGAGGGTGAAACCGGAGCCTTCGAGGGCTGTTCGTATGAGCACATCATCTGACTTGGGATAGAGATGCCCGTAGCCAAGGCGCTCAGCCAACTCCGCCATGATGGCGTAGTCGTTGCGAGCCTCTCCCACTGGCTCGATGAGCTTCTTGCGCAGGCGAAAGATCGGCCCGTAGACCATGTAGGAATCGATCTCGAACATCGTTGTCGCGGGCAGGACAATGTCGGCATACGCGGAATCGGCGGTGAGCGTGCGATCGATTGTGACGACGAATTCCAAATCTGAAAGCACCTTGCGCCACACGGGAGTCTCAGGCCACGACGTGAGTAACGATGCACCGTGGATGATCAGCGAACGGATTCGGTAGGGATCACCCTCGAGCACCGACTTGATCAGGCCACTTGCGTGACACTCACCGCGGTACATCGTGTAGATCGGAAAGGCATCTCCGGCTGCGGTGTTGTCGGGCGCCGGATTGGCGACATTGCACGAGCGGTTGATTGGGAAGTGGGTGTCTGGCATGGCCAAGCCGATACCACCGGGCACATCCAGCTGGCCGGCGAGTGCGAACAGCACCAGAACCGCACGAATCGCCTGCACGCCGCTGTCGGAATACTCGAGCCCGGTGTACATGACCGGACACGCGCCAGAGGCGGTGGCGATGCCCCTCGCCACGCGCCGGATGGTGTCGGCTGGGATGCCGGTGATCGCCTCAGCGACCTCGGGCGAGAAGTGTTGAACGTAGGTTTCCAGTTCGTCGAATCCGAGGCACCAATTCTC
>JBDNJK010000077.1:0-14402 GCA_041687805.1 Acidimicrobiales bacterium | reverse complement strand
TGTAGAGTCGCCCCATGAGCGATTCATCACATTTCGGACCACTTGCGCAGCTGGCAGGAGAGTGGGAGGGCACCGGTGGAACCGATGTCTCATTCCATCACGCGGAGGGCGAGGCCGGCGACACCTCATACCGCGAACACATCACGTTCAAGCCGTTCGGTCCGGTCGACAACGGATCTCAGAGCCTCTACGGGCTCGACTACAAGATGGCTGCGTGGCGCATCGGCGAAGAAGATCCCTTTCACACCGAGGTCGGCTACTGGCTTTGGGACGCCACCCTCCAGCACGTCATCCGCGGGTTCGTGATCCCGCGCGGATCAGTAATTCTCGCCGGCGGAGAAGTGGCTCCGGATGCCACGTCGTTTACGTTGCGCGCCGACGCCGACAGCGACGAGTACGGCATCTGCTCCAACACCTACTTGTTCAACAATGCCCGCTGTGTGTCTTACGTGTTCAACCTTTCGGTCGACGGCGACACGCTCACATACGATCAGGATTCGGTGCTGGTTATGAACGAGTACGACGCGCCCTACCACCACACCGACACCAACTCGTTGAATCGAGTGGAGTCGTTCGAAATACCTCCGCCGGCCTGAATCACTCCTACGAGCTACTTCATTCCACTGCTGTTGACCGAACGGTGGGCGATCTCCACCAACCGACCACGGCTCACCCGGTATGACGTGGCTCGTTCCACCGAATGCTGGCCTGCACGGGCCCGGCCGGTCACCACGTCGAGCACCATGCCTTGGATGAGCGGAAGCAGTGCCACCGCTCGAAAGCCGTCGTCGCGTCCGGGATTCGATCGTTTCTCCTCTTGGATCAGCTCGGCTGAGTCCCAGATCCACACATCGTCGACGCTCACGAACCGGCAACGATGGTTGGTGCGGCTCTTGGCAGCAAGCCCACCGGGGCAGACGATCATCCGATTCTGGATCCACGGGTCGACTCCGAGGCCGTCACGGCCGAAACCTTCCTCGAACGCCTCGTCGATGATTGCCTGAAGGTCACCCGACTTCACGGCACGGCGTCGCGACTCGTCGCGAAATGCTTCCACGACATGATCAAGCACATCGTCGTCGAGTTTCGCGGCCAACTCAACCGCGGCCACTGGTACCTCAGTTAAATGTTTGACGATCGTCGCGTAGCGTCTGGCTGCCATACAGGCCATGATGCCTTCGATGACTGACACTCGAGCGCATCCTTCACTTCCACCTTCCGGCCTCTCACCAAATTTCACCTCGGCGAGGGTGTCGTTCATGGGTACCGCCATTGCCTCGGGCGGGGCAATCGAACACATTCGCCACCCTCTGACCGGCCCTGCCGGTGAAACACTCGGCATCGACATCGCCGAGTTCGGGCCCAGCGACGCCGAGTCGCTGCTGATAATCGTGTCGGGCACGCACGGGGTGGAGGGCTACTGCGGGTCTGCTCTGCAGTCCCATTGGCTCAGCGGGCAACTCGCGACGCGTCCGCCTGGCTTGCGGATGTTGTTCATCCATGCGCTCAATCCGCATGGCTTCGCGTGGGTGCGTCGAGTCAACGAGGACAACATCGATCTCAATCGCAACTTCATCGACTGGGACCAACCACCTCCGGTCAATTCCGGATACGACTCAATAGCCGATCTCCTGGTGCCCGAGTCGTGGGATTCCGAGGAGCAGGAACGCTCTACCGGGGCTCTTATCGAAAGGGCAGCCACCATCGGCATGGAGCAACTCCAGGCCGACGTGAGTCGCGGCCAATACACCCACCCGACTGGAGTCTTCTACGGTGGCAACGGCCCGACATGGTCTCACGAACGACTCCGCGAGATTTGCTCCACCCGGTTGGGTGCGGCATCTCAAGTCGGGATCATCGACCTTCACACCGGGCTTGGAGAGTGGGGACATGGCGAACTGATCGGGCATCATCCCAGCGACCACCCTGCACACCAGCGGGCGGTCGCCTGGTGGGGTGACGTCAAGTCGATGATCGACGGCGAAAGCGTTTCTGCCAGCCTCGACGGCGACTGGCTGCCCCACGCCGAGGACTGGCTCGGCCAGGCCGAGGTCACCGCAGCCGCTCTGGAGTACGGCACAGTCGACTCTGTCACAGTGCTTCAAGCGCTTCGTGCCGACGCGTGGCTCCACGCCCATGGCGACCCGAGCGGGCCCGATGCGCTGGCCGTGCGTGCGCAGGTGAGGGCGGCCTTTGCCGATGACGATCCCGCTTGGATGGTGCCGGTGTGGTCACGATTCGTCGAGGTTGTCAATCATGCGTTCGTAGCGCTTTCATGAATACTCAAACAGCCGAGGAGCCCTCACGATGAGTAATCGCCCAGGCCGCAAGATTTCGCGCCAGACCACCAAACGACCGCAACGTTCCCAGCGTCCCCAGACCAAACTGTCGCTCGACCGCCGAATTCTCTTGGTCATCGCAGCGATGGTGGCGGTCAGCGTGGTCATAGGCCTCGTCGCGGTGCTCACAGGAAACGGCTCAGGTTCGTCGCAGTTCCAGACCAGTGGCTCGGTTCAAGTACAGGGGATCAAACTCCCGGTCTTCGATGACACTGCAGCAGACAGTGCCATCGGGATGACCGCTCCAGGTTTCATCACCTCCGACTTCGATGGCATCAGCCACGAGGTCACCGGCTATGGACTGCCCACCGACACCGCGAAGGTGATCGGCATGTTCGCTCACTGGTGTCCCCACTGCCAGGTCGAGCTCCCCGCCGTGTCTCAATGGCTCGCCCAGAACCAGTTGCCCGAAGGGGTCGAGGTGATCGCCATCTCGAGCTTGGTCAACGCCGGGCGCGGCAATTACCCGCCATCGAAGTGGTTCCAGTCAGTCGATTGGCCAACTCCAGTGCTGATCGACACGAAGTCTGATGAACTCGCTGAAGCGCTCGGCCTTGCCGGCGTTCCGTATTGGATTGTGCTGGGACCGGACAACACCGTTCTCGACCGTATGGCAGGAGAGATCGGTACCGACGCATTCGCCGCACTGGTTGAGCTGGCCGCGACCAGCGTCGCCAACTGACCCGCAGCCATGAGACACTGAACCATGAGCGATCCTGTTGTCGAGCCGATGCCACCTTCGCGCAGAATCTTCTGCAATCGCACTCTCAACCTTCGGGGCGTGCGGGTAATCGGCTACGACATGGACTACACACTCATCCACTACTACGTGGACGAGTGGGAACACGCCGCCTTCCAACACGCACGCGCCTATCTGAGCGACATGGGTTGGCCGGTCGACGACCTGGTGTTCGACCCTCGCGCCTTCACGCTCGGGCTCACGTTCGATCTCGACTTGGGAAATCTGGTCAAGGCCACCCGGTTCGGATATGTGATGAGAGCGCAGCACGGCGGGCGGATGCTCGATTTCGATCAGCAGCGTCGCTCCTATGCCGGGACGGTCATCGAACTGTCCGAAGACCGCTTCAAGTTCATGAACACGCTGTTCGAGTTGAGCCGTGCGGCTCTGTGGGCCCAGCTCGTGGAACTGCACGACCAGAATCCGCTACCGGGAATCACCTCCTACGCACGCCTGTATCGAGTCATCGACGAGGCCCTCACCGCAGCCCACATTGAAGGTGCGTTGAAGGCAGCGATCATTGCCGACCCCGAACGATTCGTGGCACTCGACCCGACGGTCGTAGAGACGCTTCGCGACCAGAGGCTCGCAGGCAAAGAACTTCTTCTGATCACCAACTCCGAGTGGTCGTATACCCAGAAGATGATGTCGTGGACATTCGACCGCTACATGCCCTCGGGCGATACATGGCGCGACCTCTTCGACATCGTGATCGTCTCGGCGTCCAAGCCGCGGTTCTTCTCTGAGAGAGGCCCGATCTACCGTGTGGTCGACACCGACCGCGGACTACTCGAGCCGCATTGGGGTCGTCTGGAGAAAGGCGCCGTCTACCACGGTGGCAACGCCTCGATGGTAGAGAGCTCGCTTGGCCACGACCCCGCACAGCACCTCTACGTGGGAGACCACCTGTTCGGCGACGTCCACGTCACCAAGGACTCGTTGCGTTGGCGTACCTGTCTGATCGCACGGGAGCTGGAGGCGGAAGTCGAGGCGGCCACAGCGTTCGCCAACTCCGAACACCAGCTCGAGAAGATGATGGCCGACAAAATTGAGCTCGAACACGACCATTCCACGCTCCGACTTGCCCGTCGTCGCCGCGTTGTGGAAGGCCAGCCCCACGATCGAGTCGATGCAGAAATCGATGCTGTGAGCCGGTCGATCGACAACATCGATTCGTTGATCGCTCCCCTCGCGAAGGCCTCCACCGAGCAAGGTAATCCCACATGGGGCCCGCTCATGCGAGCCGGCGTCGACAAGAGTCTCTTCGCCCGTCAGGTCGAGAAATATGCCGATGCCTACACCAGCAGGGTCTCCAACTTCGCGGCCGAAACCCCCTACGCATACCTGCGCGCTGCACGTGGCTCGTTGCCCCACGACGAAGTCCGACGCTGACCCGAATGCTCACTTCCTGTGGCGCGAGTGTGCTATTCGCCACCTGCACGCGCAATTGGGCTGGTCAGGCGTTTCACTGATGTAATGCTCGTCAGGTTGTCTCGTTGGTGCTTCAAAAATCGGTGGTTGACCATAGGGGCATGGACCGTCGCACTGGTAGTGATGATCGCGTCGGGAAGAGCCGTCGGATCGGCTTTCGATGGCGGACGCGTGCCTCCCGCGTCGGATTCCTCACGCGGCTTTGAGGTGCTCGACGAGTACTTCGGTGGTCTGGGTGCCGGACGAACCGGATCAATTGTGTTCCGAGCCGATCAAGGAGTTGATGATCCTGCCGTGACGACGGCGATGGGCACGATGTTCGATGAGGTATCGCAAATCGACGGTGTGACCGTTCTCGACCCCTACCAGGGGCGCGGCGGGGGAATCTCTGACGATGGCACAATCGCATTTGCCACCGTCGAGCTCGACCCGTCTCTCGATCGCAGCGACTCCGAACCGATTGGCGTCGAGATGCAGGACTTGCGTCCGCAGATGGATGGCCTTCAGGTCGAGATCGGCGGCGAAGCGTTCGCTTCCTTCTCGCCTCCCAGCTCAGAACTCATCGGGTTGTCGTTTGCGGTGATCGTCTTGATCGTGTCCACCGGATCGGTCCTGGCCATGGGTCTTCCCATCGCGCTCGCGCTGGCTGGTGTGGGCACTGGCGCTGGATTGATCATGTTGCTGTCCAATGTGAAGTCGATGCCGGACTTCTCCACGACCCTCGCCGGCATGATCGGCTTGGGGGTGGGTATCGACTATGCGTTATTCATGGTGACTCGCTACCGCGAGAATCTTCACTTGGGCATGTCGCCGATCGAGGCGACTGCGGCTTCGGCCAACACTGCCGGACGTGCCGTTTTGTTCGCTGGTGGCACCGTCGTGATCTCGCTTCTCGGGCTATTACTGATGGGCCTTCCGTTCGTAGCCGGACTGGGGATTGCCGCCGCGGCCACAGTTTTGCTCACAATCGCCGCCTCGATGACGTTGTTACCTGCCCTGCTCGGGATGGCTCAGAAGCGAATCGAAATAACCCGCTACCGCGGCCTGATCGCCGCCGCGCTGATAGCCATGGCTTTACTGGGGGTCGGCCTCGACGTCGCGCCCCTCTTCGTCGGTGCACCACTTGCTGCTCTGGTGATTCTGGTCGGTTTCGTTTACGCTCCGCTGCGCCGGGAAGTCCCGGCACGCAAGCTCAAACCGCTCCGCGAGACACTCTCCTACAAGTGGAGCCGACTGATTCAGTCGAGGCCGTGGACGGCTGCCCTCAGTGGAGCAACTGTGTTGTTGGTCTTCGCAATACCGATGCTCGGCATCCATCTCGGATTCTCCGATGAAGGCAATTTCGCCCCCGACACCACCACACGCAAGGCATACGACCTCACCGCGGATGGTTTCGGCCCTGGATTCAACGGCGCGCTCGTGCTCACCGTCGAGGTCGGTTCGCCAAGCGACGCTGCTGCTCTACCTGCGTTGCAATCCGCGATCTCAAAGGACCCCGACGTCGCTCTGGCATCCCCGCCGATCCCCAATGATCCGAATTCTCCCCAGGCATACGTGATCCGCGTCGTGCCGAAATCGTCACCCCAATCACGCGATACCGAAACGCTCGTCAAGCGACTCCGCACTGAGGTTGTGCCAACCGCTACAGCTGGCACCGGACTTTCAGTTCTGGTATCCGGTCAGACGGCAGCGAGTGTCGACTTCTCGACGTTCCTCGCAAAGCGCATGCCGATCTTCTTCGGGGCAGTGCTGCTCTTATCCTTCATCTTGTTGATGGCGGTCTTCCGGTCGCTGCTCGTGCCCCTCAAGGCCGTGGTGATGAACCTGCTGTCGATAGGCGCGGCCTACGGCGTGATCGTGGCGATCTTCCAGTGGGGTTGGTTGTCCACTCTCACCCATGTGCAGCCCGCTCCCATCGAACCGTTCATCCCGATGATGATGTTTGCCATCGTGTTCGGCCTGTCGATGGATTACGAGGTCTTCTTGCTGTCGAGGGTCCGCGAGGAGTATGTGAAGTCCGGCGATCCGGTCACATCAGTGGCCGATGGATTAGCGATGACCGCACGGGTGATCACCGCCGCTGCAGCGATCATGGTCGTCGTCTTTGGCAGCTTCGTCTTCGAGGACGTCCGAGTCGTGCAACTATTCGGAGTCGGTCTGGCCTCGGCGATCGCCCTCGATGCCACTCTGGTGAGGATGCTTCTGGTGCCCGCAACCATGGAGTTGCTGGGCGCACGCAACTGGTGGATCCCGGCATGGCTCGACCGAGTCATCCCGAAGCTCGACGTAGACGGCTGAGTCAGTTGGTGTCTCGGCCGCGTAGTCGATCGATCTGACGCCGCTCCCGCTTGGTCGGGCGGCCCGCGCCACGATCACGCAAGGCGAATACGGACGGATCGCTCAGCATCCTCGCAACCGGCGGCGGTGAGTGATCTTCGATGCATTCGGCTGCCCGGGTGGCCGACACTCGCTTCTCGACGAGCAACACCACCGTGTAGATGAGCTGTCTGTCGCGGCGATTGGCGACCACCACATCTCCGGGGTTGACCTTCGTGGCGGGCTTCGCCACCACGTCGTTGACCAATACCCGCCCGTTGGTGCAGGCATCATTGCTCTTGGTGCGCGTCTTGAACGCCCTCACGGCCCAGAGCCACTTGTCGACGCGCACTGCCACGATCAGCTGCCGAGCATTTGTCGCGATGTCTCAATCCACAACTGTGTTCCCAGAGCGAGCGACTCGACATCGACCCGCTCGTTGTGTCCATGGAATCGCTCAGAGAACATCTCGAAGGTGACCGACGGTGAGAACAGCCCTGCGCCATATGCAACCGCGCCAGCCGCCCGGAAGAATCGGGCATCGGTGCCACCCACGATGAGTGATGGCTGCAATGTCGCTCCGGGATGGGCCTTGGTCATGATCCCCTCAAGGACGTCCCACATTGGTGTCTCAATCGGCGAGCTGGTGGACGGGCTGTCGTGGATCGGCTCCACGTCTATGCCGTCGTAGAGATCGCCCAAGGCGGCGCGTAGGTGGGCGTCGACGTCTTCGTTGGTCTCGCCGGGGAGCGTGCGGATATCGACCTCAAGCATCACAGAGTCGGGCACCACATTGGTCTTCACACCACCCGCGGCCACATTGGGACTGAAGGTCGTGTGTGAGCAGGCGTGAAGATGACGCGCCTTGCCACGATTGGGAAGCTGGGCGAGCGCGTCGTCGAGTCGACCGGGATCGAGCAACATCTGCTTCACGTCTTCGTCGTATGGCAGATTGCCGACCTGGATCTTCCACAATTCGTGAGATTGCGGAACGGGCCGGTACTCAGACAGCCTCCTAATCACCTCAGCAGCCTTCACGAGCGCGTTGTCGACCTCGTAGGGCATCGAGCCATGTCCCGGCGTGCCCTTCACCCGAAGCCGTTGCCACGCCACGCCCTTCTCCGCCACGTTGAGGGTCAGCGCCGTGCCATCAGAGGTGGCGGTGGGGATGCCCCCGAATTCCGTCAGCACATAGTCGCACTTCAGCACATCCGGGTAGTTGTCAATCATCCATTCGGCCCCGTAGACGCCACCGGCCTCCTCATCGGCAACGCCGAAGAAGATGAGGTCGCCCTTGGGCTTGAATCCCGTGTCGGCCAAGTGGCGGAAGGCGACGGCCATCTCGGCTGTCTGGCAAAGCATGTCGATCGCCCCTCGACCCCAGACTTCGTCGTCGATCAACTCGCCGCCGAACGGATCTCGATCCCACCCATCGGGTGAGACCGGCACGACATCTGTGTGACCCATCAGGCAGAGCGACGGCGCGTTGGGATCGGATCCCTCGATGCGTGCCACCACCGAGCGACGGCCCGGCGCAGATTCGTAGTGTTGCGAGTCGAGACCGCGACCCTCGAGGAATGTCTCGAGCAGATCCGAGTTGCGGACCTCTTCACCCGACTCGATCGTGCCGTAGTTGACGCACTCGTTACGAATCATTGTCTGCAGAAGTTCGGTGGTTTCAGCGGTGAGCTTTGGATCTGTGTCCATGGTCGGCCTCCTCGGAAGACATGGTTGCCAAGTGGACACTATGTTCTGCGAAACATCATCACTCAACGGGAGAACTCAATGCAGGTCGAACTAACGGTCGCAGATCATCTTCGCCGGGCTTCACTCGTCTACGGAGACCGCATCGGGATCGTTGATGAGCCAGACCAGCCCGCGCCGCCGCTCGGGGGTGCCGACGGAATCACCTACCGCCGCTTGGAAGAGCTTGCCACAGCCATGGCCGCCGGGCTTGACGATCTCGGACTGCCCCTCGGCGCACGAGTTGCCATGGTCTCTCACAACTCGGCGCGCTCGTTGGTACATCTCTTCGGCACCAGCGCATTCGGCCGAATCGGTGTTCCGATCAACTTCAGGCTCGGTCCCGACGAGGTGCAGTTCATCGTCGACCACAGCGGGGCTGATGTGTTGATCATCGATCCGGAGCTCGAGGCCAGCCTCGGCGACGTGAAGGTCAAGCATCGCTTCATCGCTGGAGAGGAATCCGATTCGCTGTTCAAATTCGGGGCAGAACCACAGCCGTGGCAGCCCGACGAGAATTCTACGGCCACCATCAACTACACGAGCGGCACCACTGCCCGGCCCAAGGGCGTCGAGCTCACCCACCGCAATCTGTGGATCAACGCGATCACGTTGGGCTGGCCGGCCGGAGTCAACGACCGTGATGTCTACCTCCACACGCTTCCGATGTTCCACTGCAATGGGTGGGGAATGCCCTATGCGATGAGTTCGGTCGGCGCGAAGCAGATCGTGCTGCGAAAGGTCGACGGTCACGAGATCCTCAAACGCATCGACGAACACGGCGTGACGATGCTTTGTGGAGCACCGGCTGTGGTGGCAGCCGTACTCGCCGCAGCACCAGAGTGGCCCGGCGAAGTGCCGGGACGCGGTCGCGTTCGCATGTGCGTGGCCGGGGCACCGCCACCGACCCAGACGATCGAGCGGATGGAAACCGAGCTCGGTTGGGAATTCATACAGATCTACGGTCTCACCGAGACCTCCCCCATACTCACGTTCAACAGGCGCCGCGCCGAGTGGGACCACCTGACCCCGGGCGAAAGGGCTGTGAAACTCGGTCGTGCCGGTGCGCCCGTCTTGGGTGTGCAAATGGGCACCACCGACGACGGTGAATTGCTGGCCAAGGGAAACGTCGTGCTCAAGAGCTACTGGAATCAGCCCGACGAGACCTCTGCTGCGCTCGAGGGAGGATGGTTCCACACAGGCGACGGCGGAGATATCGACAACGAGAGCTATGTAACGATCTCAGATCGCAAGAAGGACGTGATCATCACCGGCGGCGAGAACGTGTCGTCCATCGAGGTCGAGAATTGTCTATTCGGCCATCCTGACGTGGCCGAAGTGGCAGTCATCGGGGTGCCCGATGAGAAATGGGGGGAGATGGTGAAGGCACTCGTTGTTCTCGCCCCAGGGCACGACGCGACCGAAGAGTCGTTGATCGAGCACTGTCGCGAACACATGGCCCATTTCAAGTGTCCGAAATCGGTCGACATCGTCGATGAACTTGCCCGCACCGCCACCGGCAAACTCCAGAAGTTCAAACTGCGCGAGCGCTACTGGGACGGCCAAGACAAGCAGATCAACTGACGTTGGCCCGATGTTCTACTGAGGCTGTTCAACCGCGTGTAGCGGTACCCGCCAGATGATGGTGGAACCCTCACCGCGAGCAGATCGAATCTCAACGCCGCCGCCGAGACTTTTTGCACGGGCTTCGATGTTGTCGAGCCCCAGACCCGACCGTCTGCGAGACAGGAATCCGGCACCATCATCGGTGACCTTCAGGCACACCTCGGATCCGAGTACGGCGTCAACATCAACCTCAACCGCTGTGGCACCAGAGTGCCTGACAGCGTTCGACATCAGCTCATTGATCACCGGTAGCAGCTCGTCTGCCACTGCCGTGGGCACCGATACGAGATCGCCGGTGAGGTTGAGACTCACCGATGGACCGTCCTCGCTCCGGAAGCTGTGAACCAACGTCTGCACGTCGGTCTGTAGCTCGGCCTCCGATGCCGACAATCGAAAGATCGTCTCGCGGATGACGTCGATCGTCTCATCGAGACTTGCAACCGTCTCCCCGGCTCTCTCCTCAAGACTCTCCGGCGTGCGAGCTGCTTGGAGTCTCATCCCAACCGCAAGCAGGCGTTGGATGACCACATCGTGCAAATCGCGGCCGATCCGCTCCCGGTCTTCCACCACGAACAGTTCGCGACGGTCCTGGCGTGACCGGGCCAATTGCAATCCGAGGGCTGCCTCGTTGGCCAACGCCTCGATCATGGCGTAGCCGTCTGGGTCAGCATCGATATCAAAATCTCGGCCACCGACGATCATCACACGTTCGATTTCGCCCCGGACCAGCAGCGGAACTTCAATATGATGAATGCCTGCCTCGGAGCGAGGAATCGGTTCATCGACGCCCACGATCCGCACCATGAGATCAGGAAACAACGACTCAACAGCGCGACACACCTTGTCGTCGACCTCGGTCGCGGCTGGCTCTGACAGCAGATGCATTCGAATGTCGCCGAGCGCTGAAAGAAAGTTGACTCTCCGGTCGCGATCGGCTTCAGCGGCGACCCGTGCCCTTATGTCGATGGCGTGGGCCAGCCGGTACGGCTGCCCTATCTCGGATTCGATGTTGGTGGCGTGTACAGCACACCAAACCGGCTCGCCGTTGCCATCGAGGTAGCGCTTCTCGATGGAGAAGACGCCATCTCGGGCCTGTTGTGCATGTTCTGCCGAACTGACCCTGTCGCCCTCGTAGGTGATGTCGTTGACAGCACTCCCCACGAGATCAGTCTCGGAGCGTCCGAGCAGCTGACACATGGCGTCGTTGACATCGATTACACATCGCCGACCCGGATCAGACAAGTCGGTGATCATCATCGCCACCGGCGCCCGATCAAAAGCCGCCCTGAACGCCAGTTCACTCGACCGGAGCGCCTTCTCCGAATTAATTCGGGCCGTGATGTCTCTCGAGATGGCAATGAAAAATCCCGCGGACGTACGATTGGGTGGCTCGACATAGTGGATCAGAATTTCGACCGGTCTTCTTCCGCCGTCGACGCAACGCAACTCGAATGTGTCGGTGTGACTGTCGAGCCCGCCACTGGTGAGTCGATCCGTCACATCGTCCAACTCTTCGGCCGAGATTCCCTCGACCAGACCGAGAATCGTCATGTCGAGGAGCGTCGACGTGGAATATCCGGTCTGGGTGCGCGCCCCGTTGTTGACATAGCCGAACGTTGAATTGGCCGCTTCAAAAACGAACACACCGTCTTCAACCGAGTCGAGCGCCAGCCGGGCCGTCATGGTCTCGAGATCGGATTCGATCCGGTCTGTGATGTCGCGCACTGCAGCCATCACCATCATGGAGTCGCCCGATCCAACCGGGCTCAGGCTCACTTCGGCAGGGAACACGGAGCCATCGAAACGCTGACCCATTACTTGGGCCTCGCGAGACGACATTGGCCGCCGCCGAGGATTGGCCCTGAATTCCTCTCGACGGTTGGCGTGCCCACGTCCGGAGGCATCGGGAATCAGATCGTCGACCGACGTTCCCGCCATTGTCGCAGGCGCGAATCCGAACAGCACGTGAGCGAGTTCGTTGGCATAGTCAATCAGCCCGTCGAGCCCAACCAAAATAATCGCATCTGGGGCCGCGTCGAGTAGGTCGAACGTGTGGTCCTCGAGCTTCACCGGTGCAGTGTTACACGATGAATCACGATTGTGCGCCCAACGGTGTAGCCGAGTTGCTCATTCGCCCACGGCTCTGATCCGGCCAGGGGCTATTGCTCGTCGCGGAGGCGTCGCCGTTCATCGATTCTCGCGGCTGTTGCCGCGGCTTCGGTGCGGCGCGACATCCCTAGCTTCGACAAGAGATTCGACACATAGTTCTTCACGGTCTTTTCAGCGAGATACATATCGTCGGCGATCTGACGGTTGGAGTAACCCTCGCCGATCAGTTCGAAAATCCGATGCTCCTGTGGCGTGAGAGTCGAGACACGTCCTTCTTCGGTTTGCCGGAAGCGCTGCAGACCAAGCCGAACGTCGGTCTTTCCCAGGAGTTGAACACCATTGGCGACCTTGCGGATCGATTCGATCAGTTCGTTGCTCCTGATCTGTTTGAGCACATAACCCGCTGCCCCCGCCATCGCGGCATCGACCAACGCGTGGTCATCCGCGAACGAGGTGAGTATGAGACAGGCAACTTCAGGATGATGGGATCTGATTTCACGACATACCTCGATGCCATTCCCGTTGCCGTCGCCCAAGCGGACGTCGAGTACGGCCACATCGGGGCTGTAGCGCTCGACAGCTGCAAGCGCTTCTTTGGCCGTGCCGGCCTCGGCGATGATCTCCATGTCGGGTTCGGCATTCACCAAATCGCCGACTCCGCGGCGAACGATCTCGTGGTCGTCGAGCAAAAAAACTTGTATTGCGCGGCTGACCCCTGGGTCGGCGGCTTCATCACTCATTGACATACCTCATTGGATTGCATTCATATTCCAAATTCCGACAATCGTCCATGGTGTGACAAGGGCCATAGGTCACACTCTCCATTTGTAGTGTCACGGATCGAAGTTGACTCGACGGTCTATCCGATCGCTGCCAGCGTCAATGCCAGGCATTTGTACCTCCACCGCACCACGCAAACGGGCAGCCAAATTTATGACAATTGACTCGACTTCCAACCAGTTGTGGGCCCTCAGGCCATCGTAGTCGTGGTTGTATGGCTGATCGAAGACCACCACATCGTTTCCCGCGGCACGCAACGACTCAATGTTGTGCGGAGCATCATCGATATAGCAATCGGCTTCAACTTCCGGCTTGGCTCCCAGAAAACAGATGTCTCGATACGGAATACGGTTTCGGTCGAGCCACGTGACCGTGTCGGAGATGGCCGCGGCGTGCCCCCAGTTGACGTAGAGGCGGTGAGTGACGATCCTGATCCACACTCCAGCGTCAGAGAGACGCCACAGAGCATCAGCCGCTCCGGGAAACATCGGCAGGTCCTTGAGCATGCGACGTTCGTTGACCGCGATCTCGTGAAGTTTGTCGAACGTGGGCTGGTCGATACCCCACTCCGCGAAATCCCACGAGCGCTCGATCGGCAGCGTGTCGGGATCCCGAGACATCACATCGGCGACCACGTCGCGGAACCCGAGGGTGTAGTCAGCAACCACACCATCGAGGTCGACTCCTAATACAAACGGTCTGGACACGGCTTGAGCCTGCCACACTGCATGGATGAAACGGAGACGCTTGAGGCTGGGGATAGATCTAGACGGTGTTGTAGCCAATTTCAATGAAGGCTGGATCAATCGATACAACCGTGATTTTGGTGCCGATCTGAATGTCGATCAGGTCGTCGAATGGGATGCCCCCACCCAGCTCACTCACTTCGCCGGTATGAGAGAATTCTGGGATTGGGCGCGCACCTGCGGAGAAGGCAAGAGCCTCTTCAGACCACTAGGCACCTATCCCGACGCACTTGACTCACTTGAAGAACTTCACCGCTCTGGGCACCGAATCGTGATTCTGACCACCAAACCCAACTTTGCCATTCACGACACATACGAATGGTTGGCCCAAAACGAAATACCCACCACCGAAGTCCACATAGTCGAAGACAAGACGGCCGTGGATTGCGATATCTACCTCGATGACGCCGACCATAATTTGGAGGCGTTGCGGCTGACCCGACCCGGTTCCACAGTCTGCCGATTCGTCCGACCGTGGAACTCCCCCGCTGACGGGTTGGTCGACGTTGTCGACTGGCCGAGCTTCGTCGAGATCGTCAGTGCAACGTCCTGACGTTCGACAACTCGGTGGCC
>JBDNJK010000076.1:0-13859 GCA_041687805.1 Acidimicrobiales bacterium | reverse complement strand
GAGAAGAGATCCGCCGGGGCCCGCGGAATGGTGATCACTGGGCAACCCACCCCAGATATCGAAGCCAACCTCAGGACTCTCTGTATGGCTGCGGGATTCGAGGTTGATTGGCGCTACTACAAAGCTTCTTTGACCCTTTCGCCATCGCCGGGATGGGCATGAACCAGCTTCGTCATCCGTCCTCGTCGCCGAGCATCGGGCCTAAGAATCGGCTGGATTTGCCGGACCATCCGACCCAGAGATTGTCGCGTGCTCGGGTGCAGGCCACATAGAGCAGGCAGCGTTCGCGGATGAGGTCGGTTCGGTGCTGGACCGGGTCCGCTCCGACGGGTGTGAGCGCGTAGCCGAGTGGCACGTTGTCGTCGTCCACGTCGATTACTGCCATGCAGCGGAACTCGAGTCCCTTGACTCGGTGCATGGTACCGAGGCGGACCCCGTCGCTCTTGGGCAGTTCACCGTGTAGGCGACAGACCCCGATGCCGGCGCTCTTGAGCTCGGCCTCCACCGCGTCGAGTGACTTGTTGGTACGGGCCGCGATCGCCACGTCTTCTTCGTAGACATCGCCGACGATCCATTCCGTGACTTGTTCCGCGAGTTTCGAGTACTGAGCGCCTCGCGTGGCGTGCCCTGACATGATCGGGCGTGAGCCTCGCAGGAACGAGTGATAGCCAGCGATGTCCTGTTGCTCGATACCGTCGTCGAGGTCGTCGTAGGCCTCCTCGCCAAGCAGTGCGAGCGACCATCTGAGGATTTCGTGCGTGGTCCGGTAGTTGATATGGAGTTTGCGTGACCGGCCGACGATGTTGATGCCCATTCTCGACAGAGACGTACGGCGGTCGTAGATGCGTTGGTGGCTGTCGCCGACGATGAACATGTCGTTGGGGCCGTTCGCCACCACGGCCCGCAGCATCCGCCATTGCGATTCGTGGAGGTCTTGGGCCTCGTCGACGATGACGTGGCTGTAGGGCCGGACTGTGCGGCGTGACAAATAGGAGGCGGCCTCGTCAGCCACCTGGGCGAAGTTGCGGGCGCCCATTTCCACGAGCTTCTGGTTGAACGCCTCGACGGCCTTCCAGACCTCGGCACGGTCACGGCGGTTGAGTGGGACTCCACGTCCAGCGCGGCTCACCATCAGGTAATCGGCACGCGACTGGCAGCCTCTTGCCAGCACAACTTGTTCCCATTCATTCTCCAGAAACTCGGCCTGGTGGGGTGACCCGATCTCGTCGACCACGTCGGCCCAGACTTGCTCGAGGTGGCGGCCTTCGATGATCCGGGGTGACGAACCTTCGGCCTCGCGCACTATGCGGTTGGCGAGCTGATCAACGTGGATCACTTCCACCACATCGAGCAGGTCGTTGCCGCCTAGCTCTCGCAGGTCGCGTCGGATCGCCTCGGCGAGGTTCTTGGTGAACGTGGTGAACAGGATTGGCTTGCCGCTAGTTACAGGATCGATATTGTCCGCGAGAAACTTGGCGCGATGCATGGCGACGACGGTCTTGCCGGTCCCGGCCCCGCCGGTAACCCGAGCAGGGCCGTTGAACACCGGCTTGTAGGCAAACTCGCGTTGGCTGGGATGCAGAAAGATCCGCCATCGAGACATCGGTTTGGTGAGGATGTCCTGGAGGTCGTCGTCGTCGGTGATGACGTGTATCTGCGCAAGCGAGGCCGGTGTCTCGATCGCCCCGACGATGTCGGTTTCTTCGATCGAGCCGGGCACGAAGTCTCCGGCGATTCTGTTGAAGATCACGTCAGGGCTGTCATCGCCCAAGAGTGAGATCAGGGCATCCGCTTGGGACAGTGGCAGCACCGGCAGCAGGGCCAGCAGTTCATCTTCGGATGTGAACGCTCGCATGGCCGGAATGATCGCCTCGGCCACCCCGACCTGACGGAAGTGTTTGTCGGGCCGATGAGCGAAGATGGGCTCCTTACCGGCGGCAGGTTCGATTGCGGCGATGGTCCCCTCGACCGCGGACGAGTCCCAAACTTCGATAGCACCGGTCTGAACGTTGGCGGAGAACCGGTTGTGCCCCATCCAGTAGTCGGCGTCGACGTGCGGGAGAATCTTGTAGAGCATGTATCGCTCGTCGTTGTCGAAATCGCAGACGATCCCTCTGAAGTTGTCGTCGATACGGATGGTCCTTGCCCGCGGGTCGAGCTGCCCTTGGTACGGCTCGAGATGGACGCCCTTCTGCTTCGCCAACTCGGCTGCGGTGCTCTGCTTGAAGATGCTGATGAGCTCGAGAACGCGCTTGCGCGCCTGTTTCTCGATCTTGCCCATTCCCATGAACAGATCCGCGTGAACCGCTAGTTGCGCCATCAGTCGGTGCCTTTCAATGCAACGGTTAGTCGTTCGACCGTCCACTCGTCGGGTCTGGACAATTGCCAGCCGGTCACGTCTAGTTCAACCTCGTCGGAGGTCGCCAGCACGCCGACCTTCTGCTCCGGCCACGCCACTTCGACGGGGATACCTTCGAGTTCGTATCCGGCAACAAACAGCGGGGCGCCCCGGCGGAGAACTGCTTCTGCGAGTTGCCGGGTCTCGGGGTCGAGCACCAGATCGAGTTCGTCGCGCATTGCGTCGTCGAGCTCGACCTCCGCCGGGTCGTCCTGCGTGGTCGGGGCTGCAGCGTCGGCGGGCGCCGCTGCGGAAAGGATCCAGAGATCGTCGAGTTCCTGAATGCCGGGGTCAGATGTGGCGGCGATCCATGCGGCCCGCTGATCGTGGCGTGGGCCAAGAAATTGCAGGACGTTGGCCCACTGGAGCCATTCGCGCCAGCGGTCGGCGTGGTGTTTTGAATCGATGTCGGTGAGCCCATCGGCGAGTATGGCGAAGACCGTCCATTCCTCGGCGTTGGGGTTGCCCAGTCCGAGGATCGGGGTGATTCGAAGCCCTTTGCCGGTCGACCACTGTCCTGCCAGCGCCACGGGGGCGTCGGAGGAGGCACCACCAGATTCCAGAGCATGGCCGCGGACTGCCGCGTTCATGGCGTCGCGCAGATCAGACGCATCGATGGGTCGTTGCCCAATGTCGGATGCCGTCAGCATTCCTGCGACCGCTGATCGGGCGAGCCTTGACCATGTGTCGGGGTCGGGGTGCCGCAGATGGGTGAGGAGGAGTTGCAGTGGGTTCTGGTCGATCGTCTCGTAGTCGAGATGTTCGGCGCTTGACGGAGGCCGTTCGGCGTGAACTGCCTTGGCCCTGGTCTTGGCCGATCCGGTGAGCAGCGGTCGGGCTGGTGGGAGACGAGGGATCTCGGCGGTGATGGCCCGATGAAACTCGTCCACATCGTTCCATGTGAGGTTCCACACCCATTTGCCCTCGACCCGAATGCCGTTTCGTTTGGCGGCGTCGGCAGCAAGGTTGTTGTGCTCGGTCGACGCGTGGAACTGGTAGCCGTCAAGGTAGATAGCTACGTCGCGTCCGTCTGAGTCGACTCGACGGATCGTGTAGTCGGGAATGGTCGACGGGCTGGTCCCGAGGCCTTCTTGTTCGTCGATCCGATATCTGGCGACGAGCTGCCCATCGGGGTCGGCGAACCTGAGCTCGAACGCGTTGTAGCCGTTCTTGCCCGGTATAGGTCTCATCGTCGCCAGCGGGTCGGCGGCCGCCCAGTCTTGCAAGGCGACTTTGAACCTGCGTTCAAGCTCGGATTCTTCAACCTTGGCGATCGGAACGTCGGCGATCGTGGCGATGGTGTCGTCCACTTCCCAGGCGCCGAGGAGCTCATCTAGAAGCGAAAGCGCTAGATGACGGCTGACCAGGTCGTATTCGTTGCGGTCGACCACGCCGAGCAGGCACCGGTGACACGCATGGCGGCCTTCGTTGACACACTGGCAGCGGGCTATGAGCTCGCGCGCTCCTTCGAGGATTTCGCGTACACGGTCAGGGTCCGCCAGCCGGTCGAGGTAGCCGGTGCCACCTGGCACCCGGTCATACAGCACAAGGAAGTGGTAACGGCCCTGGCCAGCACGGTTGGGTAGTTCGCTGGTGATCACCCGCAGGTGGTCGGGGTCGCCGCCGAAGTCCTTTCGCAGGCCGAGCAGCAGAGCGCCCTTGAACGATGCCAACCTGGTGTCGACCTCGAACATCGACACCGGTAGCACAATCCGGATGGCATCGGTGGTGAGCTCGTGGTGCAGCAGCAGTTGTTCCCAGCGTTCGCGCACCGCTCCTGACCGCACCTTGCACCAGCCGTGGTGCAGCGCTTCGGGGCGTTTGCCACCGCGATCGTCACGCCCGTCCTTGGCGGCGCCACAACGGGCGCATACAGCAAACCGGGTGACATGGCGTGCCTCGCCGTCGATCGGAATGCTTTCGCCTTGGCGTTCTTTGAGGCCAAGGTTGATGGTGCGAATCTTGGTGTAGCGGCCGAACTCAGCTCCAAAAACCCGTTCGGTGAGCTGCCATGCGCCAGACACGTTGGCCGGGTCGACATCGACGGTTGTGATCACGTCGTAGTTCTCGCGTTGGCGGTTGTCGGTCTCGTCGTAGACCCTTGCCGCTTCTTCCGAGGAGTTGGAACGTGCGGTGCGTAATTGCAGCATCTTGTGGCGAGTGCCTACATCGGTAAGGCCGACCGATCCGCATCTCGGGCAGTGCGGGCGTGGTTCGTCGTTGCGTTCGATCTCGCCGAACCCACACTCGGGACAGAGACGCCAGGTCTCTGTTAGTGGCTCGTCGGCAGACCCGATGTCGAGGGTGTCGATCACGTGGCGATGCCCGCCGGCGTAGAAGCTGTTACCAGGCGCGAACTCTCGCACCGCAAGCGCGCCCGGGCGGTCGTATTCGTATCGGTCGACTTCATAGTTGCCATCATCGTCGCGTGACCACATGGTGGCCTCGAGCGTCGCGGCATCGTCGAGAAGCGTGTAGTTGGGCAGCACTCCGAGGCGTTCGAGCCCCGACAGCGAGTATTCATTGCGGGCGTCTTGGAGACGTTTGATGATCGCCGCCCGTTGCCCCTTGAGATCCTTGAGGTCGTCTTCGACGTTCGGGTTGCGTTGATCGAGGTCGTTGAGCCGATCAATGGCTGCTTTGATTCGGTCGCGGCGCAGACCCAGCGCCCGGTAGGCAGCGGTCCAGGTCTCACAGGCGTCCTTGAGCATCACCGCGATTCCAGCGCCAGCAAATTCGCGTAGCTGGTCGACGGTGGTGTCGCCGAGCTGATCACCGAACAGCCCGATGAAAGTATCTATGTGGCCCGGGTCGAGGGTCGAAGCGTTGAGGATCTTGCTGAAGAATCCGTCTTCATCGAGTCCACCGTCGATGAGTTTGGCGATGCGATGTTCGAGCTGTGGCGCGTCGAGGCTGAGGTCGGCGACCCGGTCGATCAGGTAGGCGACGTATTGACGTTGCAGAGTTTCCGCAGCGTCGAGGTAGCAGTTAGGGGGTCGCACGTCGCCGGAGAGCATCGCGTCGGGGTCGGTCAGGTAATAAAGATCGTGGGTGTCGCTGCGGGCGAACGTGGTGATCAGGGCGTTGCCGGTGCGGCGCCCGGCCCGGCCTGCCCGCTGTATGTAGTTGGCGGGTTTGGGTGGAACAGATGTGAGCATCACCGCTGACAGGTCACCAATGTCGATGCCCATCTCCAGGGTCGGGGTTGCGGTGATCACGTTGGGTGCGTCCGCGGCGGTCCCGTTCTTGAACGCTGCTTCGAGATCTTCTCGGCTGCGGCGGTCGAGCAGCCCGGTGTGTTCGGCGGTGATCACACGTCGTGGCTGGCCGGAGCGGTAGAGCTTGCGGTAGTAGTTGGCCGCTTTGGGTTGCACGATGTCGAACCGGCCCGGGCAGCGGTAGCGCAGGCACGGGCTTCGGTCCCATTGGTGGATCTCGTCGGGCGGTGCAGCATGGCGATGACCGCACGTGTCACATCCGAGCATCGACGGGGCTGGCAATAATCCATCGTCGGTCACATCGCTCACCATGATCGATGACGGATTCAGCGAGTAGATCTTGTTGACGCCAGCCTGGTGGACGTTGACCGCGTCGGTTTCGTTGGCGAGAAGCGAAAATACGCGGGGGTTCATGATGCCGGCGTCGTGGGGTTCAACTCCCAGCGATCGACACGCCCAGTCAATGAACCACGTCGGGGTTTTGCCCACCGCGGTGAGCGAATCAAAATCGCCTTTGAGGGCAGTGGTAGCAAACAGTGGGCGGCTGGTGCCAGGCAGAAACGGCGGCATGCCATCCGGGCGGCCTCCCCAGATGTGCCAGCGGCGTCCGTTGTCGGCGATGTACAGGTCGAGAAACGGGTGATAGATACCGCCGCGTAGCCGCAGCCGTTCAAGCAGGCCGCGCACATATATCGGAATGGCCGAAAGGGTCGCCGCCGGCACCACAGCTATTTGCGTCTCGAGATCCTCGGCGATCAGCTCGACGATGGCGCCGAGATCATCGACGCGAACCCAAGCCGCTGCTGCCCCCGACAGTTCGAGGGTGCGGCCGACGCGGCTGCGCAATCCGAATTCGAGCTGGGCTTCAAATGCCAGCCGCTCGCGGAGCAATTCGAGGCCGCCGCCATCGGGCCGATCGGTCCACACAGTGCGGACCTCGCGGTGGCGCAACAAGTCGGGCGACACGAGGGCATACCGATCGACCGGTGTGGTTGCATCGTCGGCCACCGCCCAGGCCACGTCGGCCAGCGAATACGATCCAGCATCGACGACAGCCCCGCTGAATAGCGATCGTATGTTGAACCGGTAGGTGCGGCCAGCGAAAAACGCTGCGCTATGCGATGCGTCCTGAACCGAATCTGTGAAGGCAAGAAGTTTGCGGTCTTCGAGCTCGACCGATGGCGAGCCGAAGAACGTGCTGAGCGCCACCGATGCCAGAGACGCCACACGGGTGCCAAGGAAACGGATGCTCTCGTTCTCGCCACACGCCGGGCACACCGATTTGCGAGCTTCGTCGGCGTCCGCGGTGGCCAGTACCGGCACCAGTCCTTCACCTGCTTCGCCGACAAGTTCCCGGTTGGTGGGGTCATACCAGACAACTCCCGGCAGTGCGGGATGTGCGTGGATAAGAGCCCGCTGACTGGGTTGGTGGGCCAACGCGGCGGCATATATCGACTCAGGTTTCACGATCAACCGGCCCGACACTTCGCTGGCCAGCGCCATCCACCCCGCCGAGCCGCACCGCCGGCAATAGATCGCCGGCAGTTCCTCCCCCGCCACACGCGTCCCAACCTCGCCCTCGACCATCGCCGCGCTGTCGCGCCAACGAAAACGAGGCTCATCGCCTACGCCACGCAACACCCGGGCCACTTCTCGAATCCAGAGCTGTATCTCCACTGTGAGCAACGGGCGAAGTTCGCCGGCGACATCACGCCGGGCGATCGAAAGCAGATGGAGATACTTGCCGAGTGCGTTCTCGACCGCATCGGGCCGGCTCATGTGAGCGCGGCCCCACTCGGGGGCCCTTGTGATCACTTCAGCAACAGCGTCTGACCATGCCCGCGGACGGTCACTCACCGCGCCGAGCACCGCCCGGGTGAGCGGGTGAGCCAACAGCCGAAGGCCGAGCTCGACCACATCTTCGGGCCCGGACGGATCGAGCCCATCCTCGGGGGCGGCACAGAATGCTGCCGCGATCGCCTCGGTGTCATCGGAATCAAGGGCCGCGACTTCGATCGGGTCGGGTATTGGCAGGAAGTAGTTGACCGGCCCGCACGTGTCATCAACACTCAGTCGGGTCTCACCGATCACCGACCCGGCATCGAATTCGGCCCCGAAGATCTTCCCGGCGAACTCCCGGAGCTCGTCGGCGGCGCCGACACCCGATCCGAGCGTGGCCGAAGTCGCCACGGGGACGGCGTCGCCAAGCGGCAGCCCGGAACGAGACATCCCGAGCGTGCGGCCGAGCCGACGCAACAGCATCGCCACGTCTGTCCCCTGCGCACCGTCGTAGGTGTGGAGCTCGTCGAGCACCAAATATCGCAGCGTGGCGGGATCATTGCCGGCCCACAGCTCACGGTCGTCCTTACGCAGCAAAAGGAAATCGAGCATCTTGTAGTTGGTGAGCAGAATGTCGGGAGGATGTACCCGCATCACCTCACGCTTGTCGATCAGATGACTTGCCCCCATCTCGCTGTGACGCCCCTGTTCACCGACGTAGAGCCCGGCAGTCAACCCGGCCAGCGCCGCCTCCGTGTGGACCAGCTCGGCGATACGGCCAGCCTGATCCGAAGCAAGAGCGTTCATCGGGTAGAGGATCAGCGCCTTGATCCCCTGTCGGCCAGCGGCGCGCTCACGGGCACAGTGATCGAGGATCGGGTACAGGAAACACTCGGTCTTGCCCGACCCCGTTCCGGTGGTAACAATCGTCGGCTCAGGCGCGTGCTCGTCGACGGTGGTCAACCGCCCGAACGCGCTCGCCTGATGGGCGTACGGCCGGAACCCCTCAGGCAGCCAGTCGAGCGGCGACCGCCAGCCCTCGTCAACGGAGGCGAACGGCGTGCGTACTTGAGCGTAGGGTCCACGAAAGATGCCGTCGGATTTGTCGCCGAGGAACTCTGTCAACGCCCCCTGGGCAGCATCATCGGAGAGCGCATACGTGGTGCTCAGATACTCGACCAAGGCCGAACGGATCTCCTCAACGACAAGTGACGGGATCATCTAGAACTGCTCCAGGTGCTCTGGTTCGGTGCCGAGCAGTCCAAGGATCCGGTCATGATGGCCTGCCCAGTCGTGGACGTGAGGCGACAGCCCTATCAGCACTCTGTGGACACGGTCGTGATCATCCGCGAGGTCGCGTCTGAGTAACGGCTCATGATGAGCAATCCGATTTCGGAGAGTCCTGAGATGGTCCAAGTCATCGAACAATTTTGGGCGCTTCGGTCGTGGTCGCATAAGGCGATGGAGGTGCGACCGCCACAACGATTGGTCGTACGCGTTGGCGAAGAGGCCCACCCAGTATCCAAGAGTCAGTTCGGCGACGACCCGATCGCAGTCGGGGATCACATGGCGGCGTTCGAGCCGGTTAACGGCTTGACGAGCCAAATCTCGCTCACTCGATCGCAGGATGTCTGGCGACTCGTACCAGTGATCGCCGAAGTCTTCCCGCATGACGGAGTGCACCGCGTTGCGTAGCCCCACTTCGCACGACTGCAGGGGTCCGTAGAACGCGGCCGAGATGGCCGTGTTCCATGTGTAGAGCCGAGCCGCAGAGGGCCGGTCACCGTGGGTGGCCTGCACGTAACGAGCGAAACGCGGCGCCGAAAGGTGTTCCTCGAACGAGTCGATGAAATCGTCGGTGTAAAGAAACTGATTGCCCTCCATGGCCTCATTCTGTATCGTCATGGGCGTAAGCCCCCGTACAGCCTCTCCCGGGTTCCCCGGTGATGCGGTCGGGGGCAGATTCTTTTTAGCCCGGGGTTCTGGGAGCTACGAACGCCCACAGGACGGATCTCCTCGACGACCAGAGATGGGATCATGCGATCAACCGTCCCTCGTCGAGTCGAATTGGAGCGAAGATCTTCTCGCTGATCGCCTGGCAACTGAGATTTCGCTCGGTTGACGACGAGCCGATGTCGAGGTGGTGCAGGTGAATGGTCACGTTGCCGACTTGGAGACGCTTGCGGTCCGGTTCCTCTGCGTAAATAAGGTGCACGTCAGCCAGTTCGTACCGCGCCGCGTAAGCAAGGACCTGGTAGATGTCGGAGTTGGCGATATCTCTGGTTGTCGGCAGCTTGTACTTGGCATCGATGACGGCAACCGGGCGGCCGTCGACCAGGCAGACCAGATCTGGGCGGATGGTGGTGAATCCGTCTACGTCGAGTGGACGCACGTCCTGGAATCTCACCGATCCACCTAGAGCCTCCAGAGATCGTCGCAAGCCGGCACCGACGACGTCTTCGAACAGGCGGTTCATGTCAACGAGAAGCCCGGTGCCTGGAAGTTTCCGTTCCTCGCCATCTTCAAGTGCCCCAGCGGAGAGGATCAGCCGCGCCAGTGTCAGCGCGTCGGCGTATCGAACGTTGAGGCGAGTTGTCACCACGCTCGGCGGCGAGCTGCTGGGCCGTGTCGGGGCAACACCATCGAGTCGGCGGCGAAGGCGCATCAGTCGTAGCTGGTGCTGTTCGACCACGGAGGGCTGCGCCATCAGTACTTGTACGGCACCCGCGAGAATCCGGTTCTCGATGATATCGGTTGTGAATTCGTCGTGGGTCACCTCGACCGGCAGGGTCATTCCTGCCCGACGTGATACCTGTGCGCTCAGATTGAGCCTTCCCTTGACTGCAAGCAGGGCTTCGTGGGCGGTCTGGTATCCCTGTAGCAGGCCGAGCCGGATCGCTGATTCGGCGTAGTGACAGAACGCTCCGGCAAGAATCGGAAGCAGCTGGTCGCTCTCGGCGAATTGGACTTCGTCGTCATCGAACTCGATGCGACCGACCGCTTCGGTGAGGAGCGCCAGAAGCGTCGGAACGGCGACCTTCGGGCGAATTCGGATTTCCAGCCCTTCCACCATGATCGCCCCGACCTTGTGCCGCGCCCCCAGGCTCCACTGGCCAAGCCGCTCGGAGTGAGGCCGGATCACGAACGCGTCGTGGGAGGTCAGGGCGCGTACCTGCTTGGCGGTCAATTCGAGAGGGCCGGTGGCCGACCATTCTTCGAGCTCGATTATCACGACCGGTCCACTGCCGCGGCTATCGACGAGAGGCCGAATCTGTCGAGCGTCTGGTTTGTTCCGTAGAACCGTTCCTCGAGCACCGGCATGATGGCGTGGGCCCAGATTCGTTCGAGTACACCGTCTTCCTCGATCTTTTCGTTCATGAGGTAGGACGGCCCGATTGCGGCGTCGGGGTCTCCCAGCCGGTCGTTCAGTTCGGCGAGCAGACGAGCGGGGCGCTCATCTTTCTTCTGGGCTTTCAGCCATCTCGCCAGCAGCCCATCGACCGGCGGCGTCGACGGGGCCATCTCGACGAAGTAGAAGCGGCGTCGCATGGCTGCGTCGACCAGGGCGATCGAGCGGTCTGCGGTGTTCATGGTGGCGATTACATAGAGGTTGTCCGGGAGCGTGAACTCCTCGTCGGAGTATTGGAGAGAGATCGTCCGGTTGCGGTATTCGAGCAGGAAGTAGAGCTCGCCGAACACCTTGGCGAGGTTGGCTCGGTTGATCTCGTCGATTATCAACACGTGAGGTCGTCCCGGTTCGGATCGGGCAACCTCTGCGAGCCTGCGAAGCGGACCGGGTTTGATCTCGAAGGCGATGTTGCCGCCTGCCGCCGGGACTGGCCGGTAACCCTCGAAGAAGTCTTCGTAGGTGTAGGACGGATGGAATTGGACGAGTTCGGTGGTGCCCGAATCTGTGGTCAGGTGATCGGCCAGGTGTTGTGCCAGATACGTCTTGCCGGTGCCGGGGGGTCCGTAGAGAACGAGCTGTCGCTTCTCCGCCAGGAGATCCGTCAGCCCTGCAAGCCAGCGCTTCGGGAACAACACCGCATCGCACAGCTGCTTGTCGGGCTGTCGCAACGTGGGCTGATCGATATCGGCAATGTCTTCGTCCGGTGGGAACTTCCCGCCCGCCCAACGTTCGAGGCGGTCGATGATGGACGTGATGTTCGACAGGGTGAGCAGGGTCTTGAGCTTGGAGTAAACGGCAGGGCTCACATCGCCTCGCCGGACGGCCCTGTTTTCGTTGAGCCACTCCACTGATCGGATGGTTTCTCGCCGGACCCGGCCGCCGACCGTTCGTGCTTCTGATCCGACCACACCCAGATAGACATCTTGGCCGTTGACCGTGACGACGTAGTCGCCCACCGACATGGCGTTGACGAATCTCCAGACCTGACCAAGCTCGTTGTTGAACCCGCCGGCGGTGATGTCGACACCGGCCTCCTCCGACATTGTCCGGAGTTGGTCTCGGCTGACGCCGTGCTTGATCGGGAAGGGGAAGCTGTCTTCGTAGTAGATGGCGCAGATTCCGCGCTCCAGCCATTCGGGCACACGTTCCCCACCCGCCCCGCGGACCAGCCATGCGTTGCGGTCCGAAGAGTCGAGAGGGCGGTCGGTCTCCGTCTCCGTCTCGGTCGGTGCGGCTTCCGGTTTCCAGAGGCTTCGCACCGGTTCGGTGTAGTAGCTGAACCCCTCCCCAGGCTTCTCTGATAGGCGCCTGCGCACGGCGACGAGCGCCCGGTCTACGTTTTCGCTCGGGTCACCTTCCTGACCGAACTCCTTCACGATGTCGGCCTTGTAGTACTGACTTACGCAATCCTCGAAGGTGTCGGGGTGGATGAGATGCAGCAGCGCGTGGCGCTGGGTCTGGTCGGCAACACCGTCGATGTCGAAGACCAATTCTCGGAACGCCCACGGGTCTGCGAGGAGCCGCTCGTTCTCACTGCGATCGGCCCGAAGCCATCCGTGTGCGAATCGGATCAGAAGCCAGAGCTGGTTTGGGCGCCTGGTGACGAACGAGGTCCCCGTGAGAGTCAGACCGTGTTCCAGGGATTCATCGGCGAGACCCGAGGGCAGAGTTGCCCCAGCGAGTTCGGCAACCTCTCGGATGATTCGACGCTTCGTATCGGGTTTGTAGAAACTCGATATGACGACGTGAAGCCACGTGAGTTCGGTGAGCAGCTGGATGGCCGGCTTTGAGGCATCCGCCAGTTGATCACGCAGCTTCTCGATGTAGGTGCGGGCAGTGATGTCCGGGCGTTCAATGAACTTGTCGATCAGCTCTTGAGCGACCTCCGCTTTCCACACATCATCGACCATCGGATCGTCGTCGGCCAGCGCCAGAGAGCGGCGGTTGCGGAGGCATCGTTCGCGGAAGAGATCGGTGGCCTCGTATACGTTGGCAATCCCGGGTTGATCGAGGCGAAGTTTCACTGGCTGAGTTCTCCTGCGGCGAGGCGGCGCTGGAATTCGTTGTAGGCCAGGGTCATTTCCGCTTCGCGGTCGGCTCGGGTGAACGGTTCTGTATAGAGGCCGAGCCAGTCGACCGACGACGGATCTTCCTCGTATTGCTCGTAGAGCTTCCAGAGGTTCTTCCACTCGGCCGGAAGATCACCGGCCTTGGCCTGATCCTGGAGCTTCGACTGGCGGAACCCAGCCGACTGGTGATAACCGCAAATCTTTCGACCCTCAGCATCGAACACCATCTTGTATTCGTACTTCCGCAGCACCGCGAACTGTGTGCGATACATGCCGCACAACTGCTCGGCACTCAGCCCAAGCATGAGCGCTGCCAACGCATCGAGCTCAACCAGAGCTAGGCGGCGTTCCTGATCCCGACGCAGCGGTGTGGCCATCGACCACTCCGGGCCCACATCTCCCAGAGGCAGACGAACGAACGACGGGTCGGTCCACTGGTCGCGTCGCCATGCCGGGTCGTACAACTCCTCCCACAGTGGGGCGTAGTCAGCGGTCAGGCAGTTGAGGCGGAGGGTCCGAACGAACAGCGCAGCATCAAGAGCGCTCTTCTCCGGAAGAGGAACACGGGCGAGCTGATGTTCGGCCACGTGACCTGCACCAGAGGCCTTGAACAGATAGTCGAATGGAAGGCTCGCCATGAGACCGGACCAGCGGAGGAGGTCGTTCGTGTCGTCGAACCCGTAGGTGAGGCAGGCATGGATATGAGAGGCGCCGAGCGGGACTATCGCGCCTTGGACTGACCGTTCCAGCCCTGGCTGAGTCATCTCACGGTGAACATGGCGCCATCGGCCGGTGAATGGCTGGCCGTTCCAGTGGTCGAGGCTGGCTTCGTATTTGTCGCGGTTGCAGGCTCGTTGGTAGTTGGTTCTCGGGATCACTCGTTCGGGGAGGTTTTCTAGATCCCATTCGCTGTAGTCCAGATTGTGTTTGCAGTTCTCATTGGGTTGCTTGGCGAACGGCGTGGCGATGGTGAAATGCGGGCCTTG
>JBDNJK010000011.1:0-49735 GCA_041687805.1 Acidimicrobiales bacterium | reverse complement strand
GCTGGTCAGAGCCGTGCCCGGGGCGGGATTCGAACCCGCAAGCCCCCTTGGGGGCCGAGGGGTTTAAGCCCTCTGCGTATGCCAATTCCGCCACCCGGGCGCGGCCAACACACTACAGCAGGGCATTTGGTCCCCTAACACATGGGCCTAGTCGTCCGAATAGCGAGCCCACCGTCACAACCTCATGAGCCCAACGGCCCGATCAAGTCACTGTTCGAGTGCCCCGTGTCGTATTGATATACGTGACACGGAACTGGATGGGTCGGCGGCCGCTTTCAGCGGTCGTTACTGCAACCGTGGTGGCGGCCGCGATAGCGACCGCCACCCCAGCAGCAGCCCAAAGGGTCGACCAACCGCCGTCCGAATCGGCACCAGTCACCAACACCAAATCTCCAACCGAACCCGTACGTCTGATAGTCCGGTACGACTCCGACGGTGGGGCGCCGATATTCGACACAGTGAATACGGACCTCTCTGGAATTATGGGAATCGCCAACCAGGCCGGCGTCACGGGCTTGGAAGTCGATGGTGAGGACAACCTGATGTGGGTTCCTACCGACCCCCAATATGACCTGCAGTGGGAGAACCGAACAACCGGCACTGAGAATGCCTGGGACATCACGCGCGGTGACCCATCCATCGTCATCGCGGTCATCGATTCAGGTGTGAATCCCGGCCCGGAATTCGGCGACCGCCTCCTCGCGGGGCAGAGCTTCACCGGCAACGATCCGCACTCCGACGACCTCGGACACGGCACGTCTGTGGCAGGCGTCGCCGCCGCAGAGGCAAACAACAACGTCGCAGGCGCTGGTGTCTGCCCGGTCTGCAAGATTCTTCCGGTACAGGCAGCCACAGCAGACGGGACAGTTGCGTGGTCGGCCGCCGCCCGTGGCATCGTGTGGGCAGTCGATCAAGGCGCCGACATTTTGAACCTCAGTTTTGGAGGCGACGCAACGACCTCGGTCCTGAGCGATGCCATCGAATACGCCCTCAGCCAGGGAGTGGCGATCGTCGCATCAGCAGGAAACTCAGGCAACGAGGATCCCATGTACCCCGCCAGGTTGCCAGGAGTGATTTCTGTGGGTGGCCATGATGAGTCAGGAAACCGATATTCCTGGAGTACCTACGGTCAGCTCGTCGACGTTGCCGCACCAGGGTGCGTCCTGACGATCGAAGGCAATTCACCTGCGACAGTATGCGGCACGAGCTTCGCGTCGCCGTGGGTTGCCGGGGCGGTCGCACTTCTGTTGGCCAGCAACGGCCCCATGACACCTGATCGGGTCGAAACGGCCCTCGAATCCTCGACGATTGCCAACGATTGGGTCCGCACCGGACGGATCGATGCGAGCCTTCTGATTCGACAAACCCCACCCAGCCTCGATCCTCTGCAACCTCGTATCCGCTCCAGAAGTGTGGTGCTCACGGGTGAATACTCGGGAAGTATCAGCCAGGTCGAATTGATGGTCGATGGCTCGATTGCGGCCGTGGACACCCACCCCGCGGCTGGCCGCTTTCAACTAATGTGGGACGCAACGACCGTTCAGCTCGGAGATCACCAACTCCTGGTCGATGCCATCGACGACCAAGGCAACACCCTCACTGGCGTACCTGTGACGATCGAGATTTACCGCGACACCGGGTTCAAGGATGTGAGTTCATCCGCCTACTACGGATCCGCGGTGACCTGGATGGTAGACAACACGATCACGGGTGGCACCAGCGCCACCACGTTCGAGCCAGACAGCCCCGTGACTCGTGCCCAACTCGCCACTTTCCTATGGCGATTCTCAGGCTCTCCGTCACCAACAGTCGCCACATTACTTAAGGATGTAGCGCCGGATTCGTGGTACACCCAAGCGGTCAACTGGCTGGTTGAAACAGGCATCACCAGTGGGGCCACTCCAACAACGTTCGAACCGACTCAGGCAGTGAGCCGGGCACAGGCCGCTACCTTATTGTGGCGTCTTGCCGGGGCGCCGACCAGCGCACCCCCATCTGGCTTCACCGACACCGGAGATAACACCTGGTATTCGAATGCCGTCGACTGGATGGTCGACACCGGCATCACGACAGGCAGGACGGCTTCGACGTTCGAGCCGGGA
This sequence comes from Acidimicrobiales bacterium, assembly GCA_041687805.1. Classification (GTDB taxonomy): domain Bacteria; phylum Actinomycetota; class Acidimicrobiia; order Acidimicrobiales; family Aldehydirespiratoraceae; genus SZUA-87. The sequence goes on along the minus strand of JBDNJK010000011.1, from coordinate 47,633 downwards.
GCAGGTGTGACGCGAGCTCAACTCGCAACCTTCCTCTGGCGATATGCCGGCAGCCCCACAGCCTGAGTCGACTGACCCGCCCTTGCCTCAACAGGATCGTCGACTGCTAGCCACAGTGCGGCCCGCACGCGATCGGCTCGCAAACCTGTGAGGTCGTTGGCCGCGATGACGCCCTCGATCATGTCGGCAAGTACCGCCGGCCACGGTCGACCTCGAAGCCTCACGGCGATCGAAGGCACCGCCCCCCGGCGTCGGATCGTGCGGTGGGCATCGGGGATCTTGGGCGGTGCCCGGAACCCCGGAACCACCAGATCTCGAAGCCTGGCCGCGGTTGCCAGGTCTCGCGCCGCTGCGGCGAATTGAAGTGTGGTGGCATCCATGGCTCACATGATCGCGTGGGGGTGTGACATCCTCGGCAGATGGAGTCGACGCCTGAATACAACCCGGCACAACTAGAGATCATCAACATGCTCGGAGCCGACCGCGATGAGCGGCCCCGATTTGATGCGGTGCTTCGTCACGAATTGCTTCACGCATTGGAAGATGGCCTCGCCGACCAGGCCGAGCGAACGTCCGAAGATCAGTTGTGGGTCTCCAAACATCTGCTGGGCCAAGTAATGGGTTGCGAGAGAAAATACGTAGCTGAGAAGGCAGCGCCATTCGAGTGGTCGGTGCCGATCGCTCGTGGCTCAGTCGCTCACAAGGCCATTGAGCTGTCGATACACAAGATGGGCAGACCTGCACCCCTTGAGTTGGTCGACGATGCAATCGCCACACTGTCGGCGGGTGTCGATGGCCTGGCTGAGTATCTGCAGACTTGTGGCACTGTCGTGATCGCCGAACTTCGGGCCGAAGCCAACGATCATGTCGTCAAATTCATGGAGTCGTTCCCGCCGCTCAACCCGCGATGGTGGCCCACCACCGAGAGCCGCCTACGACTCGAAATACACGATCGCTTCATCTTCAGCGGCAAAGTCGACCTCACGCTGGGTAAAGCTGATGGCCACACCGCCGGGAAGGTTCTGATCGACCTCAAGACTGGTTCGATGTCACCGGTTCACGCCGAAGATCTACGGTTCTACGCGCTGCTCGAGGCGATCCGCGTCGGCACTCCTCCCCGTCTGGTGGCCACCTACTACCTCGACCGGGGCGTTATCCAGGCGGAGCAGGTGACCGAATCGGTGTTGGAAGCTGCTGTCCGAAGGGTGATCGCCGGAGTCGACCGAATAGTCGCCATCAACGAGGCCGAACGCGATCCGTTTGTGACACCCGGACCGTTGTGCCGCTGGTGCCCGGCTCTCGATGACTGTAAAGAGGGTCAACGGAGCGTCGCTGACCGTGATGACTATTGAGAAGTTTCGCCTGAGTGCTGCGTAAGCAGATCGTGCTTGAGTGCGACATCGAGTCCGACCAGTCGGCCGCTGAACGACAGGCCCAGGGCAGTAAACATCATCATGATGCCGGCCACAGCGAAGGTTTGTCGCGGCCCTATCAACTCGATCGACTGACCCAGCAGAAGCTGTCCCACAGGGCTTGCTATGAGCAGGGACATCAGATATACGGAAAGCACCTTGGCCCTGACACCCTCATCGACCTGCAGCTGTATAGCCGTGTTGAGAGTGCTTGCCGAAGTGATGTGGGCCGCCCCCATCAGCATCATGGCCAGGAGCGCCATCCAGAACCATGGAGCCGTCGATAGAGCCAGAATGGATACTCCGTAGAGCGTCAACGCCACTCCTTGGATCTGCGACCTGCGATATCTATTGGCCAATGTTGTGACCGCCGGTGAGCTCACGACCGCGCCCAACCCAACCATCGACAACATGAGCCCGAACCCTCCGCCACCGCGATGGAACACATCTTCGGCCAATACCACCGACATCGTCTGAGTGCTGAAACCGAACAGGCCGATCAGCCCGACAGCGCCAATAGCTGTAACTATCCCGGGTTTCGTGCGTATGTAACCGAGAGTTTCCACGAACTCTCGCATCGGTCTCATCGGAGCCGATCTGTCTGATGCAACGTCGGTCAAGCGCATCATCGTGAGCGCCATCAGCACGGCGATATAACTCACACCGTTGATTCCGAACGCCCAACCCGGTCCGATTGCAGCGATCATCACGCCAGCCATCGCGGGGCCGATCATCCGTGCCGCGTTGAACTGGGCAGAGTTGAGCGTTATCGCCCCCATCAACAGCTCCCGTGGGACGAGCTCGCTGACGAACGCCTGCCAAGCCGGCAAATTCAATCCTCCAGCTGCGCCGGCCACCACCGATGCACCCACATACGCCCACACGCTTCTGACCCCACTGAACCACATCACCATGAACCCCAGTGCGAGAATCGCCTGGACCGTTTGGGTGATCAGCAGCACCCGACGACGCGGGTAACGGTCGGCGATGGCGCCGGCGAGAGGTCCGACAAGAGCCGTGGGAAGCAGTTGCGCGAACCCGGCGATTCCGACCCAGCCGGCGCTGCCAGTGATGTCGAGAACGATGATCGGAATTGCCACCGCTTGAAACCATCGACCGGTATTGGACACGACGCCGCTGATCCAGAAGAGCCGATAGTTGCGCTCGCGCAACGGAGCAAACGTTGTGGGCTGTCCGCGCCCTGTCGTGATGGATCCCCGGCCCGTTGACATCCGGTTCACGCTACAGAGAGTCTCGGTGGCAGACTGATCCCATGACGTTGATACGCACAGAAACTCGCGGCCGAGTAGGCATCCTCACCTTCGACGATCCCGGAAAGCGCAATGCAATTACCCTGGCGATGAACGATGAAATCATTGCAGTGGTCGAGGCGTGGGAGGCTGACCCTGGAATTGGGGCGATGGTCTTCACGGGGACCTCCCCGGCGTTCTGCGCCGGAGCCGATCTCGACGATCTTCTCTCCGAGCAGGATCCTGCAGGGATGAAGCGGATCTACGAAGGGTTCCTTCGTATCGCCCACACATCTCTGCCCACCATCGCTGCTGTCAACGGTGCTGCGGTCGGTGCCGGGTTCAACATGGTCTTGGCTGCCGACGTAGTGATAGCTGCCAAAGCCCACGCTCGATTCGATTCTCGCTTCCTTCAGATCGGGCTCCATCCTGGCGGCGGCCACACGTGGCGACTCCGCTCGATCACAGGCCGTCAGACCACGATGGCGATGGTCCTGTTCGGCGAAGTAGTCCGGGCCGACGAGGCCCACCGACTCGGCTTGGTCTGGAAGGTGGTCGACGACGCCGATCTGATCGATGAAGCGGTCGCGTTGGCCGAAATTGCAGCGGGCCAAGACAAGGAACTCGTCGCCCGTACCAAAGCCACGATTCTCTCCCTCGACGACGTGACCGAATCCAACCAGGCTGTTGATCACGAACTTCATCCACAACTCTGGTCAATGCAGCAGGGCGCCTTCAGATCATTGGTGGAGCGGCTTCAGAAGAAGATCAGCACCCACGACTGAACGACGGGGCTCAAAACCCGATCCATTCGCTGACAAGCTCTTCGTTTCGGTCTGCCCATTCCTCGCCGGTCATGGCGAAGCGAATGTGGTCTTCCCACGCCCCATTGATCTCCAAATACCGTTCGGCGACACCCTCCTCGCGAAGCTTCAGCTTCTCGGCCACTCTTAGGCTCGCAGAATTTCTCGGGACAATCGCCGCCTGCACGCGGTGTAGATGCAGTTGTTCGAATGAATATCTGAGCAACACAACTACGCCCTCGGGCGTGTAACCGCAGCCAGCTTTTGCTTCGTCGATCCAGTATCCGATGTAGCACGACTGGAATGGGCCGCGCTGGACCGAGTTGAGATTGATCTCTCCGGCAAACTCACCGTCGACGAACAGACCGAAGCCGTATCCGGTGCCGAGTTGACGATCTCGCTGGCGGGCCGAGCAACGAACGCGGTATGCCTGCTGGTCTTCGACCACATCGGGCGTGCCCGGTAGGCGGCTCGGCTCCCACTTCGTGAGCCAATCGGCGTTTCTGCGACGCACATCGCGCCATTTGGGGAAATCTGCAGCCTCGAGAGGGCGTAGCAACACTCGCTTGCCAAAGATGGTTGTCACGATGCCGAATCGTAGATCAATGACATTGCCAAGCCGTCGAGGATGTCGCTTTCAGATACAAGGCACTCATCGAGGTCGAAATAGCGCATGATCTTGACGAGAATTGACAGCCCGCCGACAATCACATCGGCTCTGGCCTCCTCGAGACCCGGATTATGGATTCGGTCTGCTCGCGACTCAGTCGCAAGCGTTCGATAGACGTCTTCCACCGCTTCCTTTGTGAGCACGAAATGATGGATCAGCTCACGGTCGTATTCGGCCAGCCCCAGCTCGACGCTGGCCGCGTTCGACACCGTTCCGGCTAAGCCGACGAAACAGCGGGCATCGGCCACCGCCGGCATCTCACGCATCACGTCGTCGAGATGGAGTTCGGTTATCGACTGGCAGGCGAGGAGTTCCTCGGGCTGCGGGGGATCGCTGTGAATGAACTTTTCGCTGAGCCTCACGCAGCCGATGTCGAGCGACATGGCGGCCTCGCATTCGGTGGTGCCGACAGCGAATTCAGTGGAACCACCACCGATGTCGACAACCAGAAATGGCCCCTGTTCAGGGGAGAGGTCGGCAGTGGCGCCCCGGAACGACAAGCCTCCCTCTTCCATGCCTGTCAACAGCTCTGGTCGAGCTCCGACTGCGGCCTCTGCGGCATCGAAGAATTGCTGGCGATTGGTGGCGTCGCGAGCTGCCGATGTCGCGGTAATCCGAATCTTCTCGACGCCATAGCGATCGATAACCTCCCGGTATCCACGAAGACACGCGACGGTGCGATCGATCGCGTCGTCGCTGAGACTGCCGGTGGCGTCTACTCCCTTACCGAGCCGAGTAATTGTCATCAACCGTTCAAAGGTGCGAGTCCCGTCGGTGATCAGGAGCCGAGTCGAGTTGGTGCCGCAGTCGATCGCCGCAACGGGCCGCATGCCCTGCACAGGCAGGGTCACGGCAACGATTCCTCGCCTGGCGTATTCAACTCATGATCGACCCAACGCCCGACGGGATCGTCTCCGCCGGCAAGGAACCATGCGTAGTGAGCATGCAAACACTTCACACCGCGACGGGTGCCGCCCACGCCGGCCGATGGTCGCGGACCTTCATGACCGTCTGGAACCATCGCATCACGTTCAGCGGCGTAGCGAACATGGGCATCTGCCAGTTCATCGGAGTCAACCGCGGCTTCGGCGGCTTTGACCCCTCCGGACGACTCCAATCGGCCCACGTCGCGTCGCACCCGAGCCCCGACCAGCCAATACAAGGTGGGCATCGGTGTGCCGTCGTCAAGCAACGGAGCGTTGCGAAGCACCACCGGATCACCAGAGGCATCCCTGACCACGATTTCGAAATTACCACCCGGTCTGCGACCGAGAAGTTCCTCGACTCTTGCCCGATCCGCGGTGTCGTCGGCCATCACCGATACGTCCTACTTCCGAAGAAACCGACGCAGAATCAGTATGAGCAGAACCACCGCGATCACCGGCGCCAGACGCTTGAGCACCGAGGGCCCAGCAGCATCCAACAGGTCGATGGCTTCCGGTTCGGGCATCTCAATCTTGCGCGGCCCCACCGTCGGGTCTGGTTCGGCGTGTGGGGCGGTGGTATCGGCTTCGAGCATGGATTCGAGATTTTCGGCGAACTGACCCATCAACTTGGCGCTGACATCAGCCATCACTCCCCTGCCGAACTGAGCGACCTTGCCAGTGACCTTCAGATCTGTGTCTACGTCGACCTTGGTGGTGGATTCGGACACAGCTTCGAGCGACGCAGTGATGACCGCCTCGGCGTTGCCGGCGCCACGTGTGTCGCGGCCCTTGGCGTTGAGCACGGCACGATGCTCGTCGTCGTTCTTCTCTGCGAAAGTGGCCGCGCCCTTGTATTGCGCCGTGATCGGACCAACCTTGATCTTCACGATGCCGCGATACTCATCGCCCTCGACCTCTTGAAGCTGTGCCCCCGGCATGCACGGGGCAATGCGCTCCAGATCGGTGAGCACCTGCCAGGTGTCGTCAATCGATCTGTTGACTTCGAACGAATTTGTCAACTCCATCGCCGTAAGTCCTCCACGGTGTCGATATCTGTCGGGTTGCCGTCGCAGGGTACCGAATAAACCATCTCCGGGTGTGCACGCATCAGTGACCTCGCGCCCTCGTCGCCGCTCACCGGAAGCGACGCCCACATCGATGCTGCGAGCCTCACCGGCGGTCGTTTGTCGCCACCGAAATCGGCTATCGCCAAGTCGTGCTCCGAGTCGGCCACGGCCCGCCACGCCTCCGCTGGCACGCCGGGTTGGTCGCCCAAACCGACCACGATCGCCGAATGACGGCGCGAATCGGCATAGCCCACGGCAGCTCTCAGCGATGTCGACTGCCCCTCCTTCCAACGCTCGTTCTGGATGATGGTGACGTCGTCGGGAAGAACCTTGGTGAGGTCAACGGCTCCCTGGATCACGATCACCTCGTCGAGACCGGCGGCTCGCGCGGCGTTGACGGCCGAGGTGACGATCGGGAGGCCGTCAACGAGCGACAGCAACTTGTGTGTGTCTCCCAGAAATCTCGTGCCCCCGCCCGCGGCCAGAATAACTGCGGCCTGAGTTTTGACTTGCTGCTCGGGTTGGGGTTGCATGCGCCCATTCTGGCGGCCGGAATGCCGGACGCTGCATCTAGGGTGAAACCAAATGGAATCAATGGACCCAACCACCGCCATGACCCCGCTGCTCGGCCGGGTCACCATGATGTTCGCCGACGCCGCTCAAGTCGCCGATCACAAGCTCTACGTGCTCGGAGGCGGTCTCACCGTCATCGGCCCGGCCGCTCAGCCTGTCGGTGTTGCGATCGGAATCGAAGTGCCGTGGGATCGCGCCAATATCTCTCACGAGTGGCGCCTCGAGCTACTCGACGAGGACGGCCACTCGGTGATGGTCGGTGAGCAGGCTGTTGCCGTTGCTGGAAGGTTCGAGGTGGGTAGACCATCGGGAATCAAACCGGGCACGCCACTATCGGTACCTCTGGCGATCAACTTCCCGGCATTGCCGGTGACGCCTGGCTCCAGCTACAGCTGGCAGTTCCTGATCGATGGCGCCAGCCAAACAGACTGGCGTCTGAGTTTCCATGTACGAGCCCCGGTTGCCCCACCGACGATCCCTCCAGTCAACGGTCCGCGGTCATCTGGCACCTGACACAACCCGCCCCGGGGCAGTCGACTACGCTCGACCCGATGATTACCCAAGCCTCATCCACGAACGTTGGCAGCGACTCGCCGCCACGGGCCGTCAAACCTTTGATGCGAGGCCGATCACACGAGTACGCGTTCGTGGCCGCTCTCACGCTCGCGCCGATCATGATTGTCATGGCACCCGGGATTGGGCCGCGATTTGTCGTGGCCGTCTACGTGGTAGGCGTGGCCGCGCTGTTCGGCATCAGCGCTCTCTATCACCGACCTAACTGGGGTCCTCAGGGCCACGCGGTGATGCGCCACCTCGACCACTCGATGATTTTCGTCGCCATCGCCGCCACCTACACGCCAATAGCCGTGTTCGCGTTGTCTGGCCGAACTGCAACCATCGTGCTGTGGGTGGTGTGGATAGGTGCCCTGGTTGGCATCATCCTCCACAATCTGGTGCCACAAGCCCCCTACCCAGTGATTGCTGCACCGTATGTCGCGGTGGGGTGGGTCGCGGTCATCGCCATGAACGACATCTTGTCGTCGCTCGGTGTTGTCGGGTTCGTCCTGGTGGTCACAGGAGGCGGCCTCTACACCATCGGAGCGTTGGTCTATGCCCTCCGCCGACCAGATCCGTGGCCGGCCACGTTCGGCTACCACGAGATCTTTCATCTCTTGGTGATCGCCGCCGCCGTGCTCCACTACGTCAACTTCGTATTCGTGGTGCTGCCCAAAGCCTGAGTCGGGTCAGCCGTGTATCGGGCCGGCGGTTTTACTCAAAGCAGTGGCCTGTCGCCCAGTGCGACGACCGATTATTTCCGACACGATCGACACAGCAGTCTCTTCCGGGGTTCGTGCTCCCAGGTCGAGGCCGATCGGCGAGCAGAGACGCTCCAAGCCGGCTTCGTCGACCCCTGCCGCGATTAGATGTTCGGTGCGCGCCGCATGAGTACGACGGCTTCCCATCACACCGATGTAGCCGACATCGGTGACAAGTGCAGACACAACGGCCGGCACATCAAACTTCACGTCGTGGGTAAGGATGCAGATTGCGTCTCGTTCACCCAGTTCCGATGCGAGTGAATCGATCAGCCGATTTGGCCAATCGACCACCACGTCGTCGGCCATCGGGAACCGTTTCCGTGTGGCGAACACGGGTCGGGCATCACATACCGTGACTTGGTATCCAAGAAACACAGCTACTTTCGACAGCGCAGCAGTGAAATCAACGGCGCCGAATATGAGCATCTTGGGCGGCTGGGCGAAGCTCTCGATGAACACCGACACGACTTCCTCACGAGCCTCACCATGCTCGCCGTAGTGGCGAACGCCGGATCGCCCAGCGGCCAACTCGCCGACCATGTCGCGCCCGACGACTCGATCAAGATCCGCGTCGCCCAGCGTGCCATCGACAACTCCACCAACTCCCGACAGCATTTTCGCCCCGAGAGAGGGTCCTGCCACGACGGTGGCCAGCGCTACGGGAGTGCGTGAACGCAACGAATCACTGAGCTGCCGGTAGATGGATGTCATGGGCCTACCAGTCGAGTGGTTCTATAAACAGATGGATAGTGCCGCCACAGGTGAGCCCGACGGCGAAGGCATCGTCGTCGCTATATCCGAAGGTGACCATGCGCCGGTCGCCGGTCTCGACCACATCGAGAGCCTCGACCACGACTGCGCCCTCGACGCAGCCTCCTGACACAGATCCGATCACATCCCCCGATTCGGAAACTGCCATCGCCGCTCCTGGCAACCGGGGCCCTGAACCATCGGTGTCGACAACGCGAGCAATCGCCACGCGCAACCCTTTGTCGACCCATTCGTCGATGTCGTCGATCAAGTCTTTCATGCGTGGATTCCGATCATACGATGACCTGTGTGAGCCAAGGATGCCTCAACTGTGGACCAAGCGCGCTCTTGGGGTCGTTGTGGTGATCAATAAACTGGCGAGAACCTCAAGCGACTCGATCGAGTGGCCTTCGAGAAAGTCGTCGACATGGGGCAAAGCTGCTGCCATTCCCCGCGCCAGCGGTTGATAGCCCGGTGATGCCTTCAACGGGTTGACCCAGATCACCCGATGGGCAACCCGATGCAGACGCCCCATCTGCTCGTCCATCTGTCCTGGTTCACCACGGTCCCAGCCGTCTGAGAGGATGACCACGACAGCACCGCGGGCCATGCCACGACACCCCCACTCATCATTGAACGACTTGAGGCCGTCGCCAAGTCGCGTACCCCCGGACCAGTCTGCGACGGCGTTGGCGGCCGCGTCGAGAGCACGGTCGGGGTCGCGGCTCGAAAGCTCCCGTGTGAGCCGCGTGAGACGAGTGCCAAGGGCGAATGCCTCGACTCGTGATCGTCCGGCGACTGTGGCGTGGAGGAATCTGATCAGGGCCCTCGCGTAGTTTTCCATCGATCCGGATATGTCTAGCAGCAACACGATTCGGCGCGGCTTCTCTCCCCTGCGAGTGCGCGCCAGAGACATTGGCTCTCCCCCCGCCTTCAACGCCAGGCGCACAGTTCGGCGCATGTCGGGTCGACCAGTCCCACGATTTGCCGGTCGACGACGGCGGCTGCTGCGCGTCGGCCCGTTGAACCGCATCTGCTCCATTAGCCGACGCGACTCCTCGAGTTCGTCATCGGAGTAGGCCGCGAAGTCTTTCTGTCGCAGAATCTCTGTCGAACTGTAGGTAATGGTGATCGTGTCGCCGTCGTCTTGCGCCTGGTCGGGCTCGGCACCAGCAGCCTCGGGGTCGTCGGTCTCCATGGTGATCGAGATCTCTTCTTGAGGTGGCCGCCAGACAAGACCCGACGGGATACCACCCCAATAGGCGACGAACACACCGTTGAAGGTCGGAATGTCTTCCGGCCGGTGTACCAGAGTCGCTCGCGCCGCCCAGTAGACGCCGGCCGGATTACCAACGCCCACTGCACTCAACGCTTCGGCGAAGAGCATCGACGAGGTCAGCGAGACGTCATGGCCGGACTTGCGAAGCGTGGCCGCGAAGCCAACCGCAGCAGCCTCAGGAGTTGGAGATGGCACGAGCTGCCGACAGGACCGACGACAAATCATGGTCGCGAACTCGATCTTGATCCTCGCGGTATTTCACGAGCGTTCCGAGAGTCTTGATCACGTGGTCCTCAACGAGGTCTTCGTCGCCAAGCAATGTGAGCGCTCGGGCCCAGTCGATGGTCTCGGCAACACCCGGCGGCTTGTATAGCCCCATCTCTCTTATCGAGGCGGTGGCCTCAGCCACTTGCATCGCCAGGCGCTCGCTCACCTCAGGGGCCCGCATTCGAATGATGCCAACCTCGCGAGCTTGGTCGGGATGTTCCACCCAGTGGTAGAGACAGCGGCGTTTCAGCGCATCGTGGACGTCGCGGGTGCGATTGGAGGTCACGATCACGATGGGTGGCTCAGCTGCGTTGAAAGTGCCGATTTCCGGAACTGTCACTGCGTAGTCGGCCAGAATTTCCAGAAGGAATGCTTCGAACTCATCGTCGGCACGGTCGACCTCGTCTATGAGCAGTACGGGAGGGGGGCCATCGCTATGAGCTATTGCTTGGAGCAGCGGGCGCCGCACGAGAAATCGTTCGTCATACAGCTCATCCTCGAGCTGATCGGTGTCTACACCTGCGGCTCGTCCGGTTGCCTCAGCGGTCCGGAGGTAGAGAAGCTGGCGAGCGTAATCCCACTCGTAAACGGCCTGAGATACGTCGATTCCCTCATAACACTGCAGCCGGATGAGCGGCCCGCCTATCCATTTGGCCAAGGTTCTGGCCACTTCCGTCTTTCCGACCCCCGGCTCGCCTTCCAGCAACAGGGGCCTTTGCAGCCTCAGCGCCAAAAAGATCGATGTGGCCAGGCCCTCGTCGGGCAGGTAGTTGTGGGCCCGCAACGCCTCGGCCACCGCGTCTGCGTTCTCGATGTCGGCAATATCTGAGATCGGCATGGGCAAAGAGTAAGACTTCGGCCGCTGTTGTCCACGCACCGGGATCGATCGACCCTGCCCTATTACCGATCTCGACGTTGAATCAGTGGAACATACGACGTGCTACGTCGAGATCGAAGTAGGAGGCTGCCAAGTCGGGAATCGAGGCCTTGGCCGACCGGAGATCCTGGTGGTGGTTCCACGTAGAAAGGAGACGGGCGAAGTTGTTGTCGAAGTTCTTCATATGTTGAGCTTACAAAATTCACCACCTACTAACCTACGGAAATAGCTGCCTGATGACCTCCAAGTCAGTTGTTTCTACTGTAATATGGAGTTATGACCTTTAATATCAACGGTGTTTTTGAGATATGACCGATGTCATAGCGCGAGCCATACTCGACGAGCTGCAACAGAACGCGCGCATCAGCTACCGAGAACTCGGCGAAAAGGTGGGCCTCTCTTCGCCGGCCGTCACAGAGCGCATTCGACGCCTGGAACGCGACGGCATAATCACCGGCTACCACGCATCCGTCGACCCGGGCGCATTGGGATTCCCGATGCTTGGGATCGTGCGGGTCCGGTCAACCGGTCCGCAATCACACATGATCGACGAGTTGGCCGAGCAGATGGACGAGGTCGTCGAGTGTCATCGCGTGACCGGATCCGAGAGCCATGTCCTACGGGTCCGCCTTCGTGACGTCGAGCACTTGGGTGAACTCGTCGAGCGATTCAGGGAATTCGGCGACACGATCACCAACATCGTCACCTCCACGCCGGTTGCGCATCGCAGCGTGAAGGCCATCCACTGAACCACCAACTCAGTGCTGGCCCGAAGCCTCCAGTCCTCGCCTCACCAACACGCGAGCCAGGTGCGCACGAAAGTCTGCGTTGGCGTTGAGATCAGATGGGGCATCACGATCGTCGGCGGCGTGGGCCGAAGCGTCGGCCGCTGAAGCGCCATCGCGAACAGCATCCTCCACAGCCGACGCCCTGACCGGCCGGCTGTCCATGTTGACCAACCCCACTCCGACATTTACACCATCGACCAGAACCGATGCACCGACAATCGCCCAATCTTGGGCTCGCCGGTTGAACTTCTGAAACGACCAGCCGGCATTGGGCACCTTTGGAACCCTGATCTCGGTGAGGAGCTCGGTCTCCGACACCGCTGTCTCCAAGAAACCGGTGAAGAAGTCGTCGGCGGCCACTTCACGCTCACCATCAGGGCCTGTGATGATCATCGTGGCCCGCAAGGCCAAGAGAGCCGAGGGCACATCGGAAGCCGGATCGCCATGGGCAACCGAGCCTCCAATCGTGCCGCGGTGACGCACCTGTGGGTCGCCAACCTGCGACGTTGCCTGCGCTAGAAGCCCGCATTGAGATCGCACGAGAGCATCATGTTCGACGTCGAAGTGTCGAGTGAGTGCGCCGATCGCCAGATGGTCACCGGCGTCTCTGACATACGACAACTCGGTGAGCCGTCCGATGTCGACGAGCACAGACGGTGCGGCCAGCCTGAACTTCATCAACGGCACCAACGAATGGCCCCCTGCAATGAGCTTGGCTTCATCACCATGCTCGACGAGCAGGCTGAGCGCGTGCTCGCTGCTTTCGGCTCTTTCGTACTCGAACGCAACGGGAATCACTTTTCGCCACCTTCTGAGCAAGCCAAGATCGATTTCACGATGTTGTGATAGCCGGTGCACCTACAGAGATTGCCCTCGAGGCCCTCTCTTACTTGTTGCTCGTTCGCGTCGGGAATCTCTTTTAGCAGTGACGTCGCAGCCATCACCATGCCCGGAGTGCAGTAGCCGCACTGCAAGCCGTGGTTGGCGTGAAATGCTTCTTGCATCGGATGCAGCGTGCCATCGGCCTCGGCCATGCCCTCAATGGTGGTGACCGACTGACCGTCCACCTGTGCGGCAAAAATCGTGCAACTCTTGACCGCCTCACCGTCGAGGTGGACCGTGCACGCTCCACATGATGATGAATCGCAGCCAACGTTGGTGCCGGTGAGCCCGCAGTTGTCGCGGAGATAGTGGACCAGCAGCGTGCGAGCTTCCACGTTGTGAGACTCGATGGTCCCGTTGACTGTGAGATCAATCTGCAACTTCTTCACCTCTGTTCGAGAAATGGTGGAAACGTAGTCGGCCACCATTTGATCACGGATTTCTTCTTTCGAGCTCATAGCTGGCCCATGCGCCGAATATGAGTGCACCAACTGTGAGGGCCACGAGGCCCGGCCATGTGTTGGCCCAGGTGACAGGCCCGAGGAACCCCTGCCGCGACATACGAAGGATATTTGTTACCGGGTTGATCCTCGCCACCGAGTGCATCCAGCCGGAGAGCAACACCAGTGGCACCTGCCCGATCGACGGAAACATCACCATGAATGACAGGGTCTGCACCACCGACATGGCTCGAATGTCGTCCATTCGCAGCACTACGGCCAACCCGAATGCGCCAATCACCACGGCGCCACCGACGCCACCCAGGTACGCCAGCGTCACGCCCAGCACTCCGCCCGGCATCGACGCGTGGCTGAGTGCGGCAGCGATCAAGACGAGCGTGATCGGCACCAGCGCACGTATTGCGCTGTAGAGCAACGGGGCAACAAGAATCGTGCCACGACGAATCGGGCTGAGTAGAAGTCGATCGATGAACCCGTTGTCGAGGTCGGTGGCCACCGCGCCTGCCGCGCCCATGCCCGCGAACGATGCTCCCTCCAGAATGGCAAACGCCGCCACCCAATTGATCACGTTTTCGGTCGGATAACCGGAGACGTGTGAGATGCCGTCGAAGCTTCCCGTGAATGCGATGACGAAGAAGAGCGGAAGTATCGCCATGGGAACAAGAATCGATGGCATTCGCACCACCCGAACGAGATTTCGCCGAGTCATCCACAAGATGGTGGGAACACTCGGGCTGTAGACCCGACCGGGTGCCGTGGGGGCCGACTCGACTTCGACCTGTTCGGTGATCGTCATGTCACCTCCATCCGACGCAGGTACATGCGATACGACCAGCCCAACGACACCGCTGCGACAAGGAGCGTCACCCCAATTGCTTGGAGCAGGTCGGTCCACGACCACCCGTAGATCACCAGGCGCCGCGTGGGATCGATGATGAACGTGAATGGATTTGCCTGCGCGACGCTCTGATACCAGCCCTTCATCAGTTCGGTCGGGAAGAAGGCCGACGACACGAACAGAAATACAAACGTGAGTGGAAACATCGATTGAGTGGCTTCAGGGCTGCCGGTCCGCAAAGCAACAGCCACGCCAAACCCACCGACAGCAATCGACAGAAGCGCCGCTATCAGCACTATCGCAACTGCTCCGACAAAACCGCTTCTCACCGGCGCTCCGAATCCCAAGAAAATCAAGATCAACATGAGCGACTCGAGCCCAGAGAATACTGCTGCGCCCATGATCCGTCCGACCAGCACCGACTGCCGGGCCACCGGGGAGGCCATCAAACGGTCGAAGAATCCGTTTTCGATGTCGGTAGCCAGGTCGGTGCCGGCGTTGCCCGCGCCGAACGCGATGCTCTGAAGCACCGACGCCGGAAGCATGTATTGCAGAAACGAATCAACCGGCGGGAACTGAGGCAACTTGATCGCCTCGGCGAACTGAGCCGAATACACCGCAGCGAGCATCAGCGGGAGAATCAGTCCTGGAACCCAAGCCCCGGGAGTGCGCCAAGTAGACACCACAGAACGCTTGGCCAACGCGAATCCCTGCTCGAGGGTGACTCGGAACCGCGGCCTACGAACCATCTCGGGTGGCGGCGAATCGATCGTGACTGTCACGAGTCGCCTTCGATGATCGCTCCCTCGAGCCGGCGGCCTGTGGCGTCAGAGAAAACGTCATCGAGGCTTGGGGTATCGAGTTCGATATGGGCGACCGGCACGCCCTGGGCATCCAGCGAACGAACCACATCGGCCAGCCGTTTGGCCCCATCCGCCAAACCAATGGCGAGGCGGCCATGGCGAGCCGGCCTCCACTCCCCAAATGTTGCCAGCACCGCCTTGGCAGTGTCGAGCATGATCTCGTCACCGATCTCGATCCGCAGCGTGGGATCACCGACTTCGTCCTTCAGAACAGCAGGATCACCTTGGCGCACGATCTTGCCCCCGTCGATGATGGCGATCCGGCCGGCAAGTTGGTCGGCTTCCTCGAGGTATTGGGTGGTGAGGAACACGGTGGTGCCCTCTTTGTTGAGCGCTCGCACCTCTTCCCACATCGACTGTCGGCTCGTGGGATCGAGCCCGGTGGTGGGTTCGTCGAGAAACAGCACTGAGGGCTTGTGGATCAACGCCAGCGCCAGATCAAGCCGCCGCCGCATTCCACCCGAGTAGTTGCCGACACGACGATCTCCCGCTGTGGTGAGGCCCACCCGCTCCAACAATTCACCCGATCGTTTGGTGGCCTCCTTCGACCCGAGGCCATGAAGAATGGCTTGGAGCTTCAGCAGCTCATTGCCGGTCATCAGTGGGTCGATGGCGGCATCTTGAAGAGCCACACCGATCGAACGGCGGACCTTGTTGGGCTCGGCAACCACGTCGTAGCCGGCAACTCGCGCTGAGCCACCTGTGGGCTTCAGCAGCGTGACCAGCATCCTCACCGTGGTCGACTTGCCGGCGCCATTCGGGCCGAGGAAACCAAAAATCTCTCCCTCGTCGACTTCCAGATCGATGCCATCGACAGCCACGAGGGCTCCGAAAGATCGCTCCAATCCGTGAGCCGACACCGGCTTGTAGCTCATCCGTTGGCCTCCGCGATCGCCGACCAAATTCTCTGGGGGGTGGTCGGCACGTCGATGTGGCGAACGCCCAGCGGTGACAGGGCGTCGATTACAGCGCTCTGAACGGCCGGAGTGCTACCAATCGTGCCTGACTCCCCCACACCTTTGGCTCCAAGTGGATTGTTGGGAGTCGGGGTCTGCATCGATACCAGCTCGAACGACGGAAGCTCCGCCATGGAGATAATGCCGTAGTCGGCGAAATTGGAGGTGACCGGATTGCCATCGGCGTCGTACACAACCTCTTCCAGCAGCGCCTGTGCAACTCCCTGTGCGATCCCCCCGTGCCGCTGACCTTCGACGATCATCGGATTGATGATGGTGCCAGCGTCATCACACGTGATCATCCGTCTGAGGGTCACGCCGCCCGTTTCGGTGTCGACGTCCACCACAGCGACATGAGTGCCAAATGGGTACGAACAATCGGCATTGAAATCCTCGTCGGCGACAAGTGATCCAGCTTCGGCTTCCCCGGCCACATCTGACCAATTCTTTGATAGGGCAGGCGAACCTACAACGTGAAATATTCCTAGGTCCGTGTCGAGCACCACATCGTCGACAGCTGCTTCGAGCAATTCCGCCGCAACTTCGCGGGCCCGGTCGACGACCGTGCCGGCGGCCTCAAACACGGCCGAACCGCCTATTTGGGTAGACCGACTTCCGAAGGTGCCAGTGCCTTGAGCCACGAGATGTGTGTCACCTTGAACCAACTCAATGTCTTCGACGGGCATTCCGAGTTGTTCCGCGGCGATCATCGCGAAAGTCGTTGCATGACTCTGGCCATTGGAGATAGTGCCTGAGTAGACGCGAGCCTTACCATCTGGGGTCACCTCAACCTTCGCGAACTCATTGCCGCCAGGAGCGGGTCCCGCGGTGACCTCCACGTAGATGCTCACGCCGATGCCCATCGCTATCGGATCTCCAGACTCGCGACGCCTCTCACGTTCAGCCCTTAGTTCCTCAATTCCAGCCGCCTCCAACGCCATGTCGAGCGACCGCTCGTAGTCGCCGCTGTCGTAGACCGTGCCGACAGCGGTGGTTGCCGGAAACTCATCTGGCTGGATCAGATTGCGTCTGCGTACCTCTATCGGGTCGAGTCCGATTTCGGCAGCAAACAAATCCATACACCTCTCAATGCTCATTGTTGCCTCGGGACGACCGGCGCCACGAAATGCCTCCGACGGAACTGTGTTGGTCACATAGGATCGAGCTTCGGTCTCTATGTGCGCAATGTTGTAGGTGCCGGAAGCCATGGTGAGTGTGAACATTGGGAGAAACCCACCGATCCGACCGTAGGCCCCAGAATCGCCCAAGACTTGAAGTCGATAGTGGGTGACATTGCCGGAGCGATCGCCGCCGATCGTGGCATTGTGAAGCTGTCCACGGCCGTAACCGACGGCCAACATATTCTCGGTCCGACTTTCGAACCACCGAACCGGACGGCCGGACACTTTCGCGAGGAACGGCATCAGCAGTTCTTCCGGATACATCGTGATCTTCGACCCGAACCCCCCACCCACATCCGGGACGATGATGTGTGCAGCGTCGGTATCGATCCCGTAGGCCTCGGCGACGATGTCACGGTCCTGGTGGGCAGCCTGGGACGACAACCACATCGTGAGACTGTCGGCTTCCCAAACAGCTGCCACCGACCGAACTTCCAACGGAGCCGACGACATCCGCTGATGAGAAATCCGCTGCGAGATGACGACTCCACATCCCTCGAAATACGAGTCGTCAGAAAATCCAGATGCCATGCCAAGCGTGGAAAAATCGAACGCCATATTGGTGCCAACGCTCTCGTGGATCACGATCTCGTCAGTAGCCGCTGACTCGACGTCGACCACCGCTGGAAGAGTTTCGATGTCGACATAGACAGCCTCAGCGGCGTCTTCACCTTGATACGGGTGCTCTGTCAATACGACTGCGATCGGCTCGCCGACAAATCGAACGTGGCTTGTTGCCAGCACCGGGCGATTGAGAATATCTGGGTGAAACACCGGTACGGGCCCAGCCGTGACCTTGAGCCCATCAGGCAGATCTGCTCCGATTACGACTTTGACCACGCCCGGCATGGCGAGCGCATCTTCGATATTGATCGACTCGATTCGTCCGTTGGCCACTGTCGAACGCACGAAGGTCGCGTGTAACGCACCAGCGAGCCTTGGATCATCAATGTCAGCGGTATAGGTGGCGCCCTCGGTGAGAAACTTCGGGTCCTCCTTGCGAAGTACCTTCGTGCCAACAATCGTCATCGGAAATCTCCCCAAGATTCGATTAGCGGCGAACCTAGCGTCCGCGTGGACGCGAGCAAGAAACCGCCGACACGTGTCACACCAGAGGATCTACGGAACCGCTACACATCCCTCGACGCCGGGCACCGAGTAAACCTCTGAACCAGGCTCCACATACGGCCCGAAACACTTGGCAGCCTTGGCGACGCCGTCGGGGCCTATGCGCTGCGCAATCTCAAGGTTGATCGAATCGATCTGATCGACAAGTTCCTCGCGCTGGGCCTGTGAGTCCCGAAGTTCGGTTCGCTGCTGGAACCAAGTGCTCACCGGAAACGACGCCAGTCCGACCACCACAACCGCGGTGACTGCGAAAGCCAACAATACGAGTGCGAACTTCAAACGTCTCCGGGCCGAGGCCATCAGTGGTGACCTGCCAGTGCAGCCAACCCTCGGAACTCAGCGGCTTCGCCGAGCTGCTCCTCGATTCGCAGGAGCTGGTTGTATTTCGACACACGATCAGAACGCGCCGGCGCTCCGGTCTTGATCTGGCCACAGTTTGTGGCGACGGCCAAATCGGCGATCGTGGTGTCCTCGGTCTCGCCGGAGCGATGAGAGATAACCGAAGTCATCGAATGGCGTGTGGCCATCTCGACGGCCTCGAGTGTCTCAGTAAGCGAACCAATCTGGTTGACCTTGATGAGAATTGAGTTGGCGGTCTTTTCGGCAATGCCGCGTGCGAGACGCTCGGTGTTGGTGACGAATACGTCGTCGCCAACGGTCTGAATTCGATCGCCTAGGGACGCTGTGTGCAGCTTCCAGCCGTCCCAGTCTTCCTCCGCCATTCCATCCTCGATCGACACGATCGGGTAGGCGTTAGCAAGTTTGACCAATTCGGCGACCATCTCCTCTGACGACAGCGAACGGTTTTCGCTCGCGAGTACGTACTTGCCATCGCGATAGAACTCCGACGATGCCGTGTCGAGAGCAATCGCCACATCATCGCCCGGCCGGAACCCGGCGCGCTCGATCGCCTCGACCAGCAACGTCACAGCGGCTTCATTGGACTCGAGATTGGGGGCAAACCCGCCCTCGTCGCCGATTCCACCCGACAACCCACGGTCGTGAAGAACCGACTTGAGTTGGTGATAAGTCTCCACTCCCCATCGAAGGGCCTCGGAAAACGATGCAGCACCTACCGGCATCACCATGAATTCCTGGAAATCGACGTTGTTGTCGGCGTGGGAACCTCCGTTGAGCACATTCATCATCGGCACCGGCAGCACGTGGGCGTTTGCCCCACCGATGTGACGCCACAAAGGAATCTGGAGTTCGTCGGCCGCGGCTTTGGCGGCAGCCAGGGAGATGCCCAAGATTGCATTCGCACCCACACGGCTCTTGTTGTCGGTGCCGTCGGTGGATATCAGTTCGGCGTCGAGAGTTCGTTGATCGAGAGCGTCGAGACCGATGGCCGTGTCGGAGAGCTCACCGTTGACGAACCCGACCGCCGTGAGAACACCCTTACCCATGAGGCGGTCGCCGCCGTCACGAAGCTCGACAGCCTCAAACGCTCCGGTGGAGGCGCCGCTGGGCACAATGGCTCGCCCCATTGCTCCACTGTCGAGGTGGACTTCCACTTCTACTGTGGGGTTTCCTCGTGAATCGAGAACCTCACGGCCGTGCACACCTTCGATAATGCTCACTGTCGAACCTCCTGGAGTTGTCTGATCGTCGCCTGAGCGAGCCGACCGAGCGTCGTTCTCCGTCCCTGACCCAGTCAGCGTCCATCAGTGTTTCGTGCGTCAGCGTAGCGCTGGGCGCGCGGCAGCGATGGCACCCTTTCGATTGGCTAATCAGATCATGTTTTCAGCTTGATCGGTGACGTTTCGCTCCAGATCACGGAATCGCGACTCGTAGCGTGATGCGGCCTCTCGAAGGGCCGATTCCGGATCAAGTCCTGCCGATGAGGCCTGGTCAACAAGTCGGAACAGAATGTGTCCCAACGATTCAGCGTTGAGCGTGGGCATGTCGCCATCGAACACGTCGATCAGCTCGCCGGCAAGCGGTTCACCACCTATGTCGATCTCGCTGGAACGAGCACGATTCTGCACCTTCATCGCCAGCATCAGAGCTGGCAGTGACGGTGGGATGCCATCCATCGCCGATTCGCGCCCCTTCTCGGCTCGTTTGATCTTGTCCCAATTGCTGAGGACCGTGCCGGCGTCGTCGGCCACCACGTCGCCGAATACATGAGGGTGGCGCGACACGAGTTTGTCGTGAATGCCTGTGACAACGTCGGTGATGGTGAACGAGCCGCGCTCCGCTGCCAAACGCGCATGGAAGAAGATCTGATAGAGCAGGTCGCCGAGTTCCTCGCTCAAATGCTCGTCGATCGAATCGTCGATCTCACTGTCATCGAGATCGGCACGGGCGTCGAGCGCCTCGATCGTTTCGTGGGTTTCTTCGAGCAAATGCAAACGCAGAGAGGCGTGGGTCTGTTCACGGTCCCAAGGACACTCATCGCGTAGAACTCGTACCAACTCATCGAACTTCACAAACTCCGACGCTACTGGCGATGCCAAACTCGGAATGTAGATCGACGTCAGGTGATCGGCATCGACCTCCCGGTCAAGATCGGCCCACGACACGGTTGTGATCAACTCGTCAGGAGATCCGAGGCGCTGCAACACAACCACATCGTCGGGGCCGTCTTCCACAGCCAGTTTGATATCGCTGAGGATGTGGCGCGCGTGGCAATGGGCCACGAGCAGCGGACCGGTCTGGCCGGCCGCGGCGGTAGCGAACATGTGTCCATCGATGAGACGCACCGCCTCCTCAACCGGATCGATACCGAGCCGCGCCCATGCGACGTCGAGAAACGACATGGCAGGCAGCAATTCGATCTCGATGCCTGCCACCTGAGCCTCATCTCTCAGAATCGCCACCGTTCGTTCGAGCACCAAGGGTGAACCCGGCACGGCATACAACACATCAGAATCGGCCGCGGCCGCCATGAGCGAGTCGGCAATCGCCCTGTAGACGTCGGCAAACGTTTCGGCGCTTTCGTACAGATGGTCGAAGCTTTCAGCGCCTTCGACCACTATCGAGGCCGGATGCACCGTCGTACGAAGAAATCGACGCTCGTGTTTTTGAATCGCTGCGAGAGTCTCAGGAGTGACCAATTCAGCGCCCGCAGGCCCCAAACCGACGATCGTTATCCGACCCGCCATGAGCAGAGCCTCAGCCCGCGGGTGTTACGCCGGACGGAGGCACAACGCCAGCCGCACCGTTCCATTCACCGAAGCGCGGGTCGATACTCACCGTGTCGAGCAGGCGAATATTGACATCTGCGATGATCGTGGAGATCGCATCATCACGAGCCGCCGACCGAGAAGCAGAATTCGCCTGCTGAAGTGCCGCATCAATGGCACCCTGATCCATTTCGGGATGATTCTCGGCGCTGAGCGGCCCCATGGATCTCACGTTGATCACATGGAATCCGAATTGCGACTCAACAGGACCAGTCACACCAGAGGGCGCCACGAGGCGGGCACCATCGACAAACTCGGGAACGAATGTGCTCGTGTCGACGCAACTAAGATCGCCGCCGTTGGGACCACTCGGGCCGGTTGACACCTCCGCCGCGAGCGTCGCGAAGTCTTCGCCGTCGGCGAGTCGCTGAACGACAACATCGGCCTCCTCGACGGTGTCGACCAGAATGTGGCTCGAGCACAGATATTCGGGGATCACAGCGGCGCTCGATGAATCGTCCGTCAGCGACGCAATATAGGGCTCAGCAGCCAGCTGGATCGCGAGTTGATCGATCTGCAGTGTGGTCGAACCGCGGGTGAGATCAACATCACGTGACGCGGTGACCTGCGACGTAGCTTCGTCGATGTTGGCCTGCGTAACCTCGTAGCCCTTCTCGGTGAGTTCCTGGCCGAGAGCGGTGATGAACACCCAGTTGCTGAGGAAGTTGGCGGTAGTCGCGGCATCGACGGTGCCATCAGCTGACGAATCTTCCAGATCCTTCAGATCGCTGATGAGATCAGCCCGAGAGATCGAAACGCCACCCACCGACGCTGCCTCTGTCGATCCGCCAACACCAGAGTTGCTTCCACACGCCGCCGCCAGCATTGCCATGATCGCACTGGCGGCAACGACCTTGGAGGCCCTCGAAAATCTTGATTTGGTACAAATTGTGTTCACAAGTCAGGCAGCGTATCGCCCTGTTGGTTGTCACCCGTAGCGGGCGCGGGCAAGTCGGGAAGCACATCCGTCATCACCTTCAGCAACTGCTCGACCACCGAACCCTTCTTGCGCATCAAAGGAAGTTGCAACTCCCCAGTGCCCTCTCGGTAGACGGCTGAGTTCCCCGAACCTCGGCCCGAGTGCAACCTCTGCAATCTCACTTGAAGGCTGTCGGGCAAGACCACCGGAGACATACGGGCCACGTTGTCGGGACCACCGAATCCGGGACCCTTCGCCACCTTGATCTCGCGAATACCGGTTCGCACACACTCGACACGAAGACGCGCCACCGCGAGTAATGCTTCGGCTGCCGGCGGTATGGGGCCAAAACGATCCACCCACTCCGAACGCACATCGTCGAGCTCTTTTTGCAACGAAATCGACGCCAGGCGGCGGTAGGCCTCGAGCCTGTTTGTCTCTTTGATCATGTAATCATCAGGGATGTGGGCATCGGCCGGAATCTCGATCACTATGTCGTCAGGCTCGTGGGTCTCCTCGCCCTTGAGTTCCGCCACGGCTTGTGTGACCATCTGACAGTAGAGGTCGTATCCCACGGCAGCGATGTGTCCGGTCTGCGATGATCCGAGAAGATTGCCGGCGCCACGGATCTCGAGATCTCGCATGGCAATACGGAAACCTGAGCCGAGTTCGGTGGCCTCACCAATCGTCTTGAGCCGCTCGTAGGCCTCTTCGGTGAGCACCCGGTCGACAGGATGAAATAGGTAGGCGTACGCGCGCTGACCGGATCGCCCGACGCGTCCACGAAGCTGGTGAAGCTGGCCCAGGCCGAGTAGGTCGGCACGATCTACCACGAGCGTGTTGACCGTGGGCATGTCGATGCCCGACTCGATGATGGTCGTGCACACCAGAACGTCGTATTCGCCCTCCCAGAAGTCGACCACAACCCGCTCCAACGTGCCTTCGTCCATCTGGCCGTGAGCTATCGCCACGCGAGCTTCCGGCACCAGATCGCTCAGGTGCGCCGCGATATGTTCGATGTCCTTCACGCGATTGTGTACGAAAAACACCTGCCCTTCTCGAAGCAACTCGCGACGGATGGCCTCGGCAACTGCTCGCTCCTCGTACTCGCCAACGTAGGTGAGTATCGGCTGACGATCTGCGGGCGGCGTGTTGAGCAGGCTCAGGTCACGAATGCCCGTGAGGCTCATCTCCATCGTGCGCGGGATCGGAGTGGCCGTGAGGGTGAGCACGTCGACATCGTGGCGGAGTTCTTTGATCTGCTCCTTGTGATGAACGCCGAATCGCTGTTCCTCATCGACAACCAGCAGACCGAGATCCTTGAATCTCATGTCCTTCGACAAGAGACGATGGGTGCCGATCACGATGTCGACTTCACCTTCGGCCAAACCCTTCACGACACCACGAGCCTGTGCTGCGGTGAGGAAGCGGCTCAAGACCTCGACACGAATTGGATAGGGCGCGAATCGCTCACGAAATGTCGCGTGATGCTGCTGAGCAAGAAGCGTGGTGGGCACCAGCACCGCCACCTGCTTGCCGTCCTGGATGGCTTTGAACGCCGCTCGGATCGCCACCTCGGTTTTGCCGAACCCCACGTCGCCCACCACCAGACGATCCATGGGCACAGGCCGTTCCATGTCTTCTTTCACATCGGCGATCGCAGTGATCTGATCAGCAGTCTCTCGATATATGAAGCTGTCTTCGAGCTCGCGCTGCCATGGGGTATCGGGCTCGAATGCATAGCCCGGTGTGGTGACCCGGCGCTGGTAGAGAACCACTAACTCCTGAGCTACCTCACGAACCGCAGAGTGAACCCTCGCCTTGGTCGACAACCAGTCGGAACCACCCATTTTTGACAGGCTCGGGGTGTCGCCGCCGGTGTAGTGGCGTATCGACTCGATCTGATCTGACGGCACGTAGAGCTTGTCACCTCCCCGATAGGAGAGCATGAGGTAATCGCGTTCATTGCCGCTGATGGCTCGCTTCACCATCCCATCGAATCTGGCTACGCCATGCTGGTGGTGCACGACGTATGAACCCTGCGACAAGTCTTCGAAGAACTTGACGTTGTCGCGGCGACGGACCTTCGACTTGCGGTGAGTTCGGCGACGTCCCGTCAGGTCGGCCTCGGAAAACACCGCTACGCGAATTGTCGGAAGGATCGCCCCACGATTCATCGATGCGGTGACAATGTGGCCGCCCGGCGTCGACAGGTCAGTGTCAGAGGTCGCCGCAGATAATGCGACGCCTGCCCGCCCCAGTAGATCAGCGAGTCGTTCGGCGCTCGCCGCTGTGTCGGCCGCAACCACCACGCTGAAATCATTGGCAAGCATCTCGCGAATCTTGGCGGCCGTCGGCTCCATGTCTCCCACCGATGGGGCCCAACCGGAGGCATCGATCTGTGGAGTGGACGGACCATCGGGCGTGGAGAGCACCGACCAGACCGGGGCATCCGTTCGCGCCATCAGACGGTCGAATGGCACATGCATGCGATGGACGTCTTCGGTGTCGACGTCCCAAGTAAGAGCGAGCGAGGCCGCTAGATCGGCCTCCTCTGCCAGAAGGTCGATGACACGATCGCGCACACGCCGTGGTTCAACAGCGACAACCAGGCTGTCGGCGCTCAGCAAATCAGGCAGGACAACATCGTCGTCGACCAGCCACGCCAGCCACGACTCCATGCCATCAAAGAGCTGACCATCCGCGATTCGGTCCCACTGTTCGCGACCCCATGGCTCCTCAGCCACCAACTCGGCCGCACGCTCTCGGCCTGCGTCGCCCGGCCGGAACTCACGACACGGATAGATCTCCACCTCGGAGATAGCAATAGTGGATCTCTGATCCCCCACCGAAAATTCGGTGAGACGCTCCACGTCGTCGCCCCATAGGTCGATACGGATCGGCGAGTCGCCGGTACTGGGGAACACGTCGACGATGGACCCTCTCACCGCGACCTCGCCGCGATGTTCGACCTGAAGCTCGCGTCGATAACCCAGCTCCACCAGCTGAGATACGAGTTGAACAGGGTCGACGACGTCACCCGTTCCGACGATGATCGGATCGACCACTGCGTCGGGATCGATTCGCTGTGCGAGAGCACGCGCTGATGCGACTATCACCGCCGGTGCCGTTGCCGGATCACGCAGACGATTCAACACACGGAGGCGGCGGCCCATCGTCTCTACGGTGGGACTGACACGCTCGAATGGCAGAGTTTCCCAAGGTGGGAACACGTCGACGTCGTCGTTTCCCAACACCGCCGAGATGTCGGCCGCCAGACGTTCGGCCTCGTTGTGAGTAGAGGTCGCCACCAACATCGGGCGCCGCTCAGAACTCGTTGCCAACCCGGCCAGCGTGAACGAACGGGCAGCATCGGGAACGGCAATGGCCGATACGCGGTGGCCCACGAGAGCCAGAAACGCCGGATCGTCGGCCAAGAGCGGCAGCAAGCTGGCCATCGGCGCCGAAATGGGGAAGGTGGTCACGTGGGCCTCAGAGCGAGTTGTACTGGTTCATGGCCGACTCAATGCCATCTCTCAGCACGCTTTCGACGGCTTCGGCAGCGACGGTGACCACCTCATCGAGAAGTTTGCGATCAGATCGGCTTGGGGCCCTCAGCACGTAGTCGGCTCCGGTCATACGACTCGACGATGGCTTACCTATGCCGATCCGCAATCTTGCGAACTCAGACGAGTGGAGATGGGACTTAATCGATTTCAGGCCATTGTTTCCGGCCAATCCGCCGCCGACTTTGAACTTCATGCGACCGACGGGAAGATCGAGTTCGTCATGCACGACCAGCAGTCTCGACAGATCCTCGATGTTGCGTCGACGCACGAGCTGTGCCACCGCGCGTCCGGATTCGTTCATGAACGTGGTGGGGAAAGCAACGGTGAGCCGCTTTCCGCGGATGTTGAAGTCGTCGACAAGAGAGTGCTCATGCTTCGAGGGCTTGAGCCTTCCGGAGTTGCGAGCGACAAGCTCTTTTACCACCCACGCTCCGACGTTGTGCCTGGTGGACGCATAATCATCGCCCGGATTTCCGAGACCGACCACCAAAAGGTCGCCAAGATCGATATCCGCGCCTTGGTTTGGGCTAGCCACGCTGGGGCCGGCCAAACAAGATCAGGATTCCGGTTCAGGCTCGGAATCGGAATCGGATTCGAATTCGGCCTCCGCGTCGGCGGCCTCGGCTGCAGCTTCCTGACGGAGGAATTCCTTCGTGGAGCGGGTGATGAGGCCGACAGCAAATGCCACATCGGGCTCCACCGCTGGGCGGACGCCGGCAGGCATTTCGATGTCGCCGACTCGCAGCGAGTTACCGACCTGAAGATCCGTGATGTCGGCGTGCAGCACGTCGGGAATCGAGCCGGGCTTGGCGAAGACAGGCAACATGTGGATGATCTGGTCGACCATGCCGCTTGCCTGGTCGACGGCCTTGGCCTCGCCAGTGAGCACCAATGGCACCTCGACCTCGACCTCGGCGCCCTCTTCAAGGCGAATGAAGTCGACGTGGAGAACATCGCGACGCACCGGGTGCCGCTGGATGTCCTTGACGAGAGAAAGTTGCTTCTTGCCGTCGATCTCGAGAGTGATCAAGGCGTTTAGTCCAAGATCGGTGGTGATGGCCTCGCGGAGTTCGGTCCAAACAACGGAAACCTGGACAGGATCAGCTCCGAGCCCATAGACAACAGCCGGGATTTGGCCTTCGCGGCGCAATCGGCGTGACGGACGGGTTCCTTCGGCTCGGCCTGTGGAGGCCTTCAGCAGCAATTCTGACATGATGATTCTATTTCTGAGAAGGGCACTCTTCGGACAGTTGGTTCGGGTGTGAACCGGCGCATCAGACTACCGGGTCGGGTTGGTAGAAACACCAACCATCAAGCTCCTCGGCGGTCAGGCCAGGTTGTTTCCACCGAATATTTCGCTCACCGACGTGTCTTCGAACACCGCCGATATCGCCCGCGCGATGAGCGGCGCAACAGACAGCACCTTGATCTTGTCGATTTTCTTCTCCGGCGAAAGTGGCAACGTGTCGGTGCAAATGACCGCCTCGATGGATGAGTTCTTGAGCCGGTCAATGGCCGGGCCGGAGAAAACGCCATGAGTTGTGGCCACGATCACTCGGTCGGCGCCTTGGTCCACCAACAACTCTGCCGCGGCCACAATCGTTCCACCCGTATCGATCATGTCGTCGATCAACACACAGGTTCTGCCCTTGACATCGCCGACGATTTCCTTGGCTTCAACCATGTTTTTCTGATCTTTGGCCCGACGCTTGTGAACGATCGCCAGATCGGCGTGCAGTAAACTCGTGTAGCGCTCAGCCACTTTCACCCGGCCCGCATCCGGCGAGACGATCACGAGATCTTTCCCGCCTATCTTGGCTAGATGATCGATCAGAACCGGCATTGCCGTCAGGTGATCGACCGGCCCGTCGAAGAAGCCCTGGATCTGACCAGAGTGAAGGTCGACTGACACCAGGCGATTGGCCCCGGCCCGACAGAACATGTCGGCGACCAGGCGGGCCGTGATCGGCTCACGACCGGAAGCCTTGCGATCTTGGCGGGCGTATCCGTAGAACGGAGCAACCACGGTGATCCGCTTTGCCGATGCCCGTTTCGCAGCGTCGACAAGAATCAGATGCTCCATGAGAGCGTCGTTGATCGAACCGCCCTCCCAACTCGTGTGGGACTGCACTATGAAGACATCGGTGCCGCGAATTGACTCGCCGTATCGCACGTGAATCTCGCCGTTGGCGAACTCATCGATGTTGGCATGCCCCAGCGACACGCCGAGCTCGTGGCAGATGTCGGTGGCGAGCTGAGTGGTGGCTCTTCCTGCGACTACGTGAAGCTTCTTGTGGTTGAGCAGCTGCATGCCTGTCCAGTCGATTTGATTGTTGGTTGGCCGGGCAGGACTCGAACCTGCAACATCCGGAGTCAAAGTCCGACGTTCTAACCACTTGAACTACCGGCCATCGTCGCTGGGCGACGCGATGAACGCTACCGCGCCGCGGCCCGCGCGCGCCGACAGATTGGCACGGGATTCAAAACAGTGGAGGATCTCGGTGTCGGATCGCCGTCCTGCCGGTAGCGTCACCGGCCGTGGGATCACTCATCAAGAAGCGCCGCAAGCGCATGCGCAAAAAGAAGCACAAGAAGATGCTGAGAAGGACGCGCCACCAGCGCAACAAGTAGCTCTGGTCGTTTCAGCGCAGCTATGTGCGGTGTGCCGGAATCGTGTGGGCGACCACCCGACCGGGCCCTGGGAAAGCGCCTGAAACAAACCAAGTACTTCCGCTGCCGGCAAGTCTCGGGCTGAGCCCGGTGGCGTCTGCCAGCACGTCTTTCCAGTGACCAAGATCGGGGTACAGCGACAACGCTGCCGGTTCGAGGTCATTACCATTTTCACCTCTGGGGCCGCCTAGGCGGTCCCATTCGGCGTAAACGTCCGCGGTTCGGCATCCGAATTTCGGGGTGAGCAGCGTGAACGTCTGGGGTTTCAATTCGAGGGGTTGTATCTTCTCCCCGATTCCTGTGACCCTCGCACGCCCTCCCGCAACACAGAATGCGACGTCAGCGCCGATTCTCGCTGCACTCTCCGGGTCGCCGCACCCGGCCCATCGCAACACGGCCGCAGCGTCTGAAGAACCACCCCCGAGACCTGCGCCTGCCGGAATGCGTTTCGTAATAGTGACCTTGGCTTCACGTTCACAGGACTTGAGAGCGGTCGTGACCAGATTGACTCCGTCGAGCTCGAGCCGGCTGCCAGTTGCGTGATCGATCACATTGACGCCGGCACCGTCTGTCAGCTCAACTGAGTCGTGGAGATCGAGGCTCACCATCTCGGCATCGATCAGATGATGCCCGTCGGGGCGCGTGCCGGTGATGCGCAGTGACAGGGTCAACTTGGCTGGAGCGTTCAGAACTGCCACGGAAGTGGAGGCTACGGTGCCATCGAGCACGTATGGCCGACATCCCCGCCTCGCAACCGCATACCCAAGGTTTTTGTGAACCCTGAGTGCTGCCAGGGCAGCACTCAGGGTTCACAAAAACGGTTAGTGGCGGGGTTTGGCTAGGCGGGACCAGTCGGTGAGGATCAAGGTTTCGGCTCTGGCGGTGGGATCGACGCCTGCAGAATCGAACGCGGCGGCGTCGATCAGGCCGGCCAGCGATCGACGCAGCATCTTGCGACGCTGGCCATAGCCGGCTCGGATCAGCGGCTCGATCACATCGAATGGCACGTCTACGGGGGGCTCATCGTGCCGGTCGAGTTTGACCAAGACCGATTCGACCCGCGGCTTCGGATGGAACACCGTTGCTGGCACGCGTGCGACCACGCGAGCCCTGGCGAAGTAGGCGACAACCATCGACGGGATACCCACGGCTGAATCGCCGGGGCCGGCCGCCAAGCGTTCGCCAGCCTCACGCTGCACCATCACCAACATAGAGGTGATGGCAGGAACACCTCGAAGTAGGTCCAACACGAGGGGTGTGGCGACGTTGTAGGGGAGATTGGCGACCAATGTCCATGTGTCGGACCCCTTCAACAGATCCGACCAGTCGACCTCGGCCGCATCGGCCTCGATCACCTCCACGTCGCGGCCGGCGACGACCTCGCGAAGCACAGGCACGATGCCATGGTCGACCTCGACGGCCGTGATATGGGCTCCGGTGTCGGACAAGGCGAGTGTGAGCGACCCGAGACCAGGGCCGATCTCGACCACTGAATCGCCTGGACCAACCTCGCTCAGCCTGGCGATACGGCGCACGGTGTTTGGGTCGACCACAAAGTTTTGGCCGAACGCTCGACGAGGTTCCAAGCCGTGTGAGGCGAGTAGCTCGCGGATTTCGCCCAGGGTGTGGGTCATCGTTGCTCGGACTCCAGCCCATAGAACGCCGACGCCGTCTGCCAGGTGGTCTGCTCGATCACCTCAACCGCCACCCCCTTGGCATCAGCCACAGCAGCACCCACATACGGGACCAGAGCCGGGCGGTTCTTGCGTCCCCGATGAGGCACCGGGGCCAGATACGGACTGTCGGTCTCTACCAACAACCTCTCGACCGGGCACGCTGCCGCGGCCTCGCGAAGTTCGGGGGCGTTGGGAAATGTGACGATGCCGGAGAATGAGAGCAACGCACCCCTCTCCAGGCATTCGCGACCTTCGTCGGGGCCACCGGTGAAGCAGTGGAACACAGTTCGTGCGGGCGTGCCCTCGCGATCGAGAATCGCGAATGTCTCGTGCCACGCTTCTCGCGTGTGGATCACAAGCGGGAGATCCCGCTCGTTGGCCATCGCAACCTGCGCCGCAAACACCTGCTCCTGCAATGGGCGCGGCGAGTGGTCGTAGTGGAAATCAAGCCCGCACTCCCCCACCGCCACCACACCCGGATTGTCGAGGAGGTCAGACAGACCTTCAAGACCATCGACCGCGTCGTGGGGGTGAACCCCAGCCGTGGCCCACACACCGTCGAGAGCGGCGGCAACTTCGATCGCCTCTAGCGAGCGTTCGATGCTCGTTCCCACGGTGATCATTCGATCGACGCCAGCCGCACACGCCTCGGCGTGCCACTCGATACCGTCGGCGCCGGCGGGAATGTGACAATGCTGGTCGAACCAAGCCACGGTTCAGTCGGCCGACTCGATGGCCTCAAGGTCGACCTTGGGGAACAATGGCGACGGCTTTGGTATCGGAGTACCAGCGGCGACGTCCACCCTCTCCCAGCCGGCCGGTTGGCCCAACACCGCATCGAGCTTTACCGATGAGAACGGCAGGTATGGTGACATGCCGACTCGAACGCCGTTGATGGCATCGAGCGCTGTGCCCAGAACAGTGGCCGACCTCTCCGGATCGGTCTTGGCCAAACGCCACGGCTCGGTGGCGTTGAGATAGACGTTGACAGCCTGAGCGGCATCCATCGCCGTACGCAAAGCCGCCTTGAGCTCCACCCGCTCTATTTGCTCGCCCTCGACCGCCAGAAGCGACTCGATGGTTGCCAACAATTTCAGATCTTCGGCATCACGTTCGCCACCCGCAGGCTTGGCGCCGTCGTGGTTCTTGTGGATCATCGACATCACACGATTTACAAGATTGCCCCAAGTGGCCGCTAGCTCCTCGTTGATTCGGCGAGCAATCTCCTCGATCGAAATGTCGGTGTCGCTCTGCTCGGGGAACGACGCTGCCAACGCGTAGCGGAGTGAATCGGGTTCGAACATGTCGAGCCCCTCGTCGATGGTGAGACCCACTCCACGGCTGGCTGAAGCCTTGCCGCCCTTGAACGTGACGTATTGGTTGGCCGGCACATTGGTGGGCAGGTTGAGGCCGCCATAGCCAAGAAGCATCGCCGGCCAGATAATGGCGTGAAACGGGACGTTGTCCTTGCCGACGAAGTAGTAGCTCTCGGCCTCGGGGTTCTCCCAGAACCGGCGCCACAGATCTGGCTCCCCACGACGTTGCGACAATTCCTTGGCGGCCGAGAGATAGCCGATGACGGCATCGAACCAGACGTAGATGCGCTTGCCGGGGCCCAGGTCGTCGACCGGGATTTTCACACCCCATTCGAGATCTCGAGTTATGGCCCGGTCGTGCAGCCCTTCGTTGATCCAGCTCTTGCAGAAGTTGACGACGTGTGGCCGCCAACCGACCCGGGTATCGAGCCATTCGCCCAACACATCGGAGAAATCGGTCAGGCGTAGGTAGAAGTGTTCGGTGGACCGCACCACGGGTTTGGATCCCGACATCTTCGATCGTGGATCGATCAGGTCGATGGGATCGAGAGTGCGGCCGCAGTTGTCGCATTGGTCGCCGCGAGCGTCGGTGTAGTCGCAGTGGGGGCAGGTGCCCTCGACGTAGCGATCAGGAAGGAACCTGCACACCTCTTCGTCGTAGAACTGCTCACTGGTGCGCTTGTCGATATGACCCTTTTCGAGAAGCGTCATGAAGATGTCTTGGGTGACCGCGGCATGGTTCTCGGTGCCGGTGGAGGTGTAGCACTCCCACTTGATTCCGCATCGCTCCCAGTTGCG
Source organism: Acidimicrobiales bacterium (assembly GCA_041687805.1). Lineage (GTDB taxonomy): Bacteria > Actinomycetota > Acidimicrobiia > Acidimicrobiales > Aldehydirespiratoraceae > SZUA-87. The sequence continues at coordinate 15,207 of JBDNJK010000011.1, read as the reverse complement.
CACGAACTCGGCATGGAAACGATCGGCGATATCGGCCGGGCTCACGCCCTCGGCATCAGCTCGCACCGTGATCGGAGTGCCGTGCACATCGGAGCCGCTGACCATCGCGACGTCGTTGCCGATCAGACGGTGGTAACGGGCGAAAACATCGGCTGGCAGATAGGCGCCAGCGAGGTGCCCGAGGTGGCGTGACCCGGAGGCGTATGGCCAAGCAACTGCTACAAGGATCGATTTCGGCATCGTCCGCGAGACTACCGGCCTGCCCTCAGTAGTCGACGCCTTTACGAACAAGGCGCTGCTGCCCCGAGTGAGACTGTTGTGCAGCGAAGGCGTCGTCTACCAATTGATACTGCGGAGTGTCGACTCTCGGTGAACGATCGTCCGCCGATTCAGCCCCGTCGGACTCCACCGGCCGGCTGGGGCGCAGCACATCGTCCTTCCATGAATCATTCTCGGCCCAGCGAAATGGCTGGTCGCGTATCCATCCCGGATGGTCTGCGTCGGCGAACGCTTGCAATGCTCCAGCAACGATCTGACGGCCAAGCGAAGGATCATCTACCTGACCGGCCGTATGACCGAGCGGATAGTCGAGAAACACGGCGCGCGCAGGATTCACCGCCAACGTGATATCTCGGGCGCTGGTCATGGTGACTGTTGGAATGCCCGATTCCTCCAACTGGCGTGCAACCAGACCGACCGTCTGGTGACACACCGGTCAAACGGGCACGAGGAGTGCGAGATCGATTTTGTCGTCATGGCACCTTTCGACGATGGCCGGCGCTAGCCGGTCACGCACGCGTCGCTGTGAGTAAATGCCGCCCATACAGGTGTAGAAGTCGGGTGCCAGTTCCCCGATCACCCCGTCTTCGACGAGCGCACGGAGCGGTCCGATCGGAAACACCACATTGATGTCGGTACGAGCGTCGGTGAGGTCGTATGCGAAATGGGTCGCCCTGAGCTCAGCCGCGTCGACATCAGAGGGAACCGTGCGGAACGTCGTGTCGTCTCGGTGAGTAAATGCTGTCTGACCCACCCGATAGATCCCGCCCGTGGCGACCATGCCCAGTCGTGATTCCGAAAGTGGCCGGCTCACCTCCGCCCATGGCCCAGCATCAGCATTCTTGGCCCACGTGTAGGGCGCATAGCCGAGAGCGTCGTACTGCGCGCGTGTTCGGTCGATGTAGTTGACCGGTGGTTGACGGTGATCGGTCACAGGGCCTCCCCGGCAGATGGCTACCATAAGCTAGCCGACCAGCGCCCATTTCGCGACGCTCCCGGCCGACCCACCCAACCGCGGCCCGAAGGCACCATGGATTCCTCGGCGTTCTACGAGATCATCGGATACGTCGCATCTGCCCTGGTGGTCGTCTCCATTACACAGAAGTCGATCCTAAAACTCAGGATCGTCGGCCTGGCCGGGTCGTTTTCATTTCTCGCCTATGGATTGCTGATCGGCGCGATCCCGATCGTGTTGGTCAACGTGGCAGCCGCGGCGATCCACATCTACTTCCTCAGAAAGCTGGTTTGGCACAAGCGCGAGGTGTTCACAGTCCTGCATGTGCGAGCCCAATCTCGATATCTGCAGAACTTCCTCGACTTCTACAACGACGACATCACTAGTCGTTACAGCCCAGGATTCCTTTACGAACCCGATCCCGACCAGATCACTGCTTTCATCCTGCGTGATGTCGTCCCTGCTGGACTGTTCATTGGTCGCCGACACAGCGACGGTTCGGTCGAGGTGATCGTCGACTACGCGATCCCTCAATATCGGGACTTCAAGATGGGCCCGTTCCTCTACTCAAGTGAGTCGGCGTTGTTCAGCGACAATGTGTGCACCCGACTCTGGGCCAACGTCGGCAGCGAAGTACAGGCCGACTATCTGACAAAAGTCGGTTTCACACCGGACACCTCCGACAAGTCGGCTCACCGCTACGTGTTGGAGCTCGAGTCGACGGCACCGAGCGCCAGTTCGTAGACCCGCCGACGTGCCGCGCCGAGCGCGGCAGACACATCGGAAACTGCGTCTCGGCGGCTCGCACCCGCAGACATTTCTGCCTCAACGGCTTCCACGATCTGAGAATCGGTGGCCTCAGCCCGAGCGGGTGCACCGCCGATCATGATGACGATCTCGCCTCTGACGCCCGCGTCGGCCCACTCGGCGAGTTCGGCCAGCGTCCCTCGCACAAATTCCTCATGGAGTTTGGTGAGTTCGCGACCCACCGCAGCTTGCCGCTCCGCTCCGCATGCTTCGGCCAGGTCTCGAAGTGTGGCCGCGGTGCGTTTTGGTGATTCGTAAATCACCGTGGTCCGTGGTTGCGACGCAATATCGGCGAGTTGTGCGCGTCGCCCATCTCCTTTGCGGTCGAGAAACCCGTCGAACACGAACCTGGAAGTAGGCAGGCCGCTGGCGACCAACGCAGCCAACACCGCCGATGGACCCGGCACCGTCGAGATCTCGTGGCCTGCCGCCAGCACTAGCTCAACAAGGCGCTGTCCCGGATCCGACACCCCTGGAGTGCCCGCATCCGACACGAGCACAACCCGCTGGCCGGCCACCAGACGGTCGATCACGTCCTGAGCAACGTGATTCTCGGTGTGATCGTCGGTGCGCATCATCTTCGCGCTGATACCGAGGTGGTTGAGGAGCCGACCGGTTCGCCGAGTGTCCTCACAACAAACCAGATCGGCTCGTTTCAATTCTTCGATGGCCCGTTCGGAAATATCGCCAAGGTTGCCGATCGGGGTTGCCACCAACACCAGCGCGGCGCTCAACCCTTCGTCTCCAGTTGCACGCCCGGCTCGATACCCCACCGCTCCATGGAACCCGCCTCGGCCTCCAGCACCATCCGCGCCGAACGGTGGTATGCCCCTACCCGACCTGGCTTCATTGTCGTGACACAGAGCACCAACATGTCGGTATCAAGGTGCGCTACGTCGATCGGGAATCTCATGCCGATCGTGTGCACCGAACGGGCCGGATCGAGAAGAAGTGCGCCGTCTATGCCGTCGCGGCCCAGTAAGCCCGTGCGGCGGCTCCGGCGCGTATCTGCGATCTCCAACGAGGCAACCACATGGTCACCGGCCATTAGCCACGACATACACAGAATCTATTGGCTGTCTCGATGCTTGTGCTGACTCGGGCCTCAGATCCCAGGGAAGAGCCTCAGATCACAGGCTAGATAGTTATACGAGCGACAGTTCGGCATCTGCCTTTTCGGCACGACGCGCCGCCAAGCGACGCCCCACTCGACCGATTCGATCGATCTGCTTCATCAACTTGCGACGCGCTTCCTCGGCCTCGGGCGAGAGCCCCTCAAGTTGCTCGACCGCCCAGTCCCGCACGATTACAGGCTGAAGGATTTGATCGTGATGTATGGCGAGATCGTAGATACCCGAATCGGCGATCGCCTTGGAATGGGCCGCGAACCCCGGAATACCGGTGCCAGGCATCGAGAAATTCTTGACCTGCTTTTCGATCGCTATCACGGCCCTCGACGGATCGATTTCGATCACGGCCGACATGGCGTCGCGATAGAAGAGATAGTGAAGATTTTCGTCGGATGCCACCCGGCGCATGATCGCCTTGCCAACCGGGTCGGTGAGGTGTGATCCGGTGTTGAAGTGCGAAATACGCGTGGCGAGTTCCTGCAGAGCCACGTAGGCCAAACCATCGACGACAGTCTCGGGTTCGGGCACGACACCGGTCGACATTTGCACCATGCGGCCTCGTTCGAGTTCGACAGGGTCGATCGCCCTGCTGGCCTGCAGGTATTGGTTGAGCACCATTCCATGCCGAGCTTCTTCTGCGGTCCAGCGGCGAACCCACTCGCCCCACGCACCGTCGCGGCCGAACATGCGCTCAATGTCGCGGAAGTAATAAGGCAGGTTGTCTTCGGTGAGGGTGTTGACGAACAGCGCGCTGCGGACGGGTGCAGGTACGCCGGCTTCCTCAGCGCTCCATTCGTAGTCTTCGGAAAAATCCTGGCTACGCGACCACGGCACGAGCTTGTGAGGGAACCACTCTTTCGTTGTCGCCAGGTGGCGGGCGAGAAGCTGTTCACCCTTCTCGGCGAGAGCTTCGAATAGCTGAGCGTCAGCGGGGTGGGTCATGTTGAGCACAAGCCTACCTGCTGGTAGGTAGTCAAGCCTACCTACCAGTCGGTGACAGACAGAGTCCATCACTCATACGTTGAATCGAAACTCCATCACATCGCCGTCGCGGGCAATGTAGTCCTTGCCCTCTGACCGGACCTTGCCGATATCGCGAGCGGCAGACCACGAACCTGCCTCGAGCAGCTCATCCCATTGAATGGTCTCTGCGCGAATGAATCCGCGCTGAAAATCAGTGTGGATCACGCCGGCACACTCCGGTGCGTTCGACCCAGCTCGAAACGTCCAGGCCCTACTTTCCTTCTCGCCGGTCGTAAGAAAGGTCCGCAAACCCAACTTGTGGTAGGCGCTCTTCAGGAACCGTGGGACCGCTCCCTCACCAAGCCCCAAGGCTTCCAGCATCTCAACCCGTTCTTCTCCGTCGAGTTGAGCTGCCTCGGCCTCGAGTTGCACACACAGAGGTATGACCTCGGCTCCCTGCAACTCGTCGCGTACCGGAGCTGCGATCTCATCCTCCGACCCGATCTGATCCTCACCGATGTTGAGCACTGCCAACACCGGCTTGTTGGTGAGAAGAAAGAACTCCTTGAGCGAATCAGATTCTTCAGAACTGAGACCGGCTCTATACAAAGGTGTTCCCTCGCCCAATGTGTCGACAACCCTCGCCAAAAGATCGACCATGCGCCGCAGCGATGAGTCGCCCTTCATGGAACGTTGATACTTGTCGAGTTGGCGTTCCGCTGTTGAGAGATCAGCTAGAGCCAGTTCGATCTCGACGACGCGCAAATGTTCCAACGGCTCGGTGGACCCGGGCACGCCGTCGTCGAATGCCCGCAGCACGAAGACGATCGCGTCGACCTCGCGTATATGTGACAAGAACGCGTTGCCAAGCCCTTCACCGTGGCTGGCGCCCTCGACCAAGCCGCCGATGTCGGTGAACTGAACCGACGCGTGAACCACATTGCGACTCTCGCTCATGATCGCAAGCCGGTCGAGCCGATTGTCGGGCACCTTGGCCACACCGACATTTGGATCGGTGGTGGCAAATGCGTATGGGGCCGCGTGCGCGCCGCCACCAGCCAATGCGTTGTAGAGCGAGCTCTTGCCGGCGTTAGGCAGGCCGACGAAACCGAAACGCTCCATGGTTCTCCCGGGCGGTTGTGGACCACGGAAGGCTACCGGTGGGGTTATCGTGGCCGACGTGACTGAGACGACCATCGACTCTGTACTAGCCGATGAACCGTTGGCGAACGCCTCTGTATCTGAAGAGGCCGGGGCTGAGCGCACCTTTTCGATCTCGATCGCCGTGTCAGCTGTCCGTTGCACACTCGCCTACGTACTGATCCCGTGGATCTTTCCGTTCCTCGGTGAGACAACCGGTGTCGGACCAACCCTCGGTGTGGTGATCGGGCTGGCCGCAATCGTGGCCAACGTGTTCAGCATTCGCAGATTCCATCGAGCCGACCACCGATGGAAGTGGCAGATGACCTTCCTCAATTCGGCGGTGATCGGCCTCCTGATCTTCTTGGTTGCCAAGGACTTCGCCGCGCTGGCCGGCTGAGCGACATAGCGAGTGGTGTGGCTGGGGATGTTTTCCCGATAGCCTCTGCGACCATGTCGAAGCGCACAAAGAAGGCTAGGGCCAATGCCCGCCGCAAGAAGGCAAACCACGGACGCAAGCCGAATCTCGGCCGCAATAGCTGACTTGGTTCGCCCCTTAATTGTTTCGCCGGTCCCTTCGTAGGGCCGGCGATTTCATTTTTCACTCAATGGATCGCACCCGGTATTGGGAATCGCCGCCTGGCGGGCCGATAATGCATGTGTGCTTCTCGTGTTCGATGGCGATTGCGGTTTCTGTACCACCTCTGCCAGGTGGATAGAGAAACGACTTCCCGATGACGTGGCAGTCCAACCGTGGCAATCACTCGATCTCGAGAAGATCGGCCTCACTCACGCTGATGTCAAGGCCGCTGCCTGGTGGATCGACGATTCCGGTCGGTGCTACCGGGGCCACATGGCCGTCGGCCACGCGTTGCATGCCTCACGAAGCATCTGGCGACTGGTCGGGCGTGTAATCATCACGCCACCGTTTTCCTGGATGGCACGACCCGCATACTGGCTCGTGGCCCGCTACCGCTACCGGCTTCCGGGCGCCACCGACGCATGTCGGCTTCCCGACTCCGGCTGACAACTGGTAGACCACCGCACGTGACCATCACTCTCTCTGAAGCAGAATCGCGTCTGGTAATGGCCCGCCACGGCATCGCCGTCTCCCCATACGTGGTCGGCCCGACAACCAACGATGTAATGACGTCCATGGCAGCCGAGCCAGAGGTCACCTACCCACTCGTGGCCAAACTCTGTGGTCGAGCGATAGCTCACAAGACCGAACGCGGGCTCGTCCGATTACGCATCAACGACGAAGCCTCTCTCAGAGAAGCGTGTGACGAACTACTCCACATGGCACGACCCGACGACGGCGAGGTCCAACTCCTTGTGTCGACGATGGTGGCCGGCAACCGCGAATTGATCGCCGGGCTCACGAACAACCCGCAATTCGGCTTGGTGGTCATGCTCGGGGTCGGCGGGATTCTCGCCGAGGCCGTGGCCGACGTGTCGTTTCGCCTGGGGCCAATCAGTTCAGCCGATGCCGATGAGATGATCGACGACCTTTCGAGCCAAGCCTTGCTGGGCCAGTTCCGCGGCGAGCCGGCGGTGGATCGCGTCTCGCTCAGCCAAACCCTTCTAGCGCTGTGTGACGTAGGTCGAAACGAACCTGGATTGGTATCGGCCGACATCAACCCATTGATCATCGTCGACGGCGTGCCGGTGGCAGTCGACGCGTTGATAGAGATCGACTCCGGACCCAGCGAGACAATGGGATCGATCCAATGACCCGCGACCTCTCCCCCTTGTTTGATCCCAAGGGCATCATCATCACTGGCGTATCGAGCCACCCTGGCAAGTTCGGATTCGTCACGCTTCACAACCTCCTCGCTGCCGGATATGAGGGCGAGATCTTCCCAGTCGGGCGCGAGTCTGGCGAAGTGTTGGGTCGGCATGTTTACGGGTCGATCGACGAGGTTCCTGACGGCGCAGCCGACATGGTGTTCATTTGCACACCGCAGAGGTTCAACGAAGACCTCCTCCGAGCAGCCGCCGGCAAGGGCGTGACCGCGGCATTTTTCGCCGCCGCTGGATATCGCGAGGCCGGGGCCGATGGCGAGCAAGCCGAGCGTCGATTGGTTGCCCTGGCCAACGAACTCGGAGTTGCCCTGGCCGGACCCAACGGGCAAGGCGTGGTGTCGACGCCATCTTCGATGTGCGCCCAGATCGTGGCCCCTTACGCACCTGTCGGAAGAATTGCCATTGCCTCACAGTCGGGCAACTTTGTGTCGTCGTTTCTCAACATGGCTCACCACACCGGAGTGGGCGTGAGCCGTGCAGTCGCTGCGGGCAACGCAGCCGTGTTGGGCATCGTCGATTACCTGGAGTGGTTCACCGACGACCCCGCCACCTCGGTGAGCTTGATCTACATGGAATCGGTTGACGACGGCCGTGCAATGTTCGAACGGATCCGCCCTCTCGCCGAACGAAAGCCGATAGTCGTTGTGAAGGGTGGCTCGTCCGCTGCCGGGGCGCGCGCCGCCGCCAGCCATACCGGTGCGCTGGCCAGCGACGACAAGATCTTTGACGGCATGTGCCGCCAAGCCGGACTGATCCGGGCTCGAGACGTTGAAGAGGGATTCGAGGTTGCCGCCACACTCGCCACTCAGCCAATCCCGCAGGGGAACCGAACGGTGGTCGTCACCTCGGTCGGCGGGTGGGGAGTCGCAGCCGTCGACGCCATGGCCGACACGTCGCTCACAGCAGTGCCGCTGCCGCCTGATCTCTTCGACGCCATCGATTCCATGCTGCCGCCCCGTTGGAGTAAGTCGAATCCGATCGACATGGCAGGAGGCGAGACCCGCGACACCGTGCCGGCCATTCTCGAATTGGTGGCGAGCCATCCCGATGTCGACAGCATCGTGTTCCTCGGACTCGGGATCCAATCCAACACGGCGGCGATGATGCGCAGCGGCCCCTTCTACCCCGACTTCGGACTCGAACGAATCGTGGGGTTCCACGAGCGTCAGGACGCCCGCTACGCGGAGGCAGTGGCCGAGATTTCAGATCGAACCGGCACGCCGATCGTGGTGGCCACTGAACTCGCAAACACCCAACCCGACAATCCGGGGCCGGCGGCGATGCGTGCCGCCGGAAAGATGTGCCACGCCTCAGCCGGGCGAGCGGTCAGGTCTTTGGAAATGCTCACCCGGCGTGGCGCATGGTTGCGCTCACGGGGAATCGGCGGATGATCACTCCACCGCCTCCCTATTGGGCGGTGATTTTCACCAGCAAACGTCGACTGGGCGACGACCTCGACTACGACCGGACCGCCGCCCGGATGGAGTCACTTGCCGAATCGATCCCCGGATACCTCGGCATCGAATCGGTGCGCGATGCCAGTGGGGTCGGCATCACCGTGTCGTACTGGGCAAGCGAGGATTCCATCTACATGTGGCGGGATCACCCCGAGCACCTCGATGCCAAGAGTCACGGTCGCAACGATTGGTACGAGTGGTACGAGTTGAGGGTGGCTCGCGTGGATCGGGCACGATCCTTCCGCCTCTAGTCTCGGTGGCATGGCCGACATTTTCGATGACATCAGATCGTCGTGTGCCGAGGTCGTCACCCGGTCGTCTCATGTGCGCATCGATCATGACCGACTTCGAGAGTTTGCCGAAGACCTCGACACGACGATGCCCTCACCTGATCCCGGCCAGATACGAATAGGCGACGACGAATCCACAGCAGCGTTCGTGCTCGCGCTCGATTCGATCAATTTCGGCAGCGGATACTTTCCCTACATTTCCAAACGCGAGGGAATGTCGGGCTACCACACGGTTGCGTCGTCCCTCCGCGATTCCGTGTCCGCCGACGGGCCGATCACCGTCGAGTCGCTCTCCTCTCTCACAGCAACTGACTGCGCTCAAATCTTTGGTCAGGATCTCGGCCTCGCGCTGCAAGCGGAACTCATGCAATTGTTCGCCCAGGCCCTCAATGACTTGGCAACTTTCGTTGGAGACTCCGGGAACGGGTCGTTCCTGATCACGGTCGCAGCGGCGGAGGGCTCGGCGGCGACACTCGTCGAGATGCTCGACCGGATGCCGTTCTTTCACGACGTTCATGCCTACGGCGGACGCAGGGTTTTGCTCTACAAGCGCGCCCAGATCGTGGCACAGGATTTGGCAATCGCGTTCGGCCATGAAGGCCCCGGACGATTCCATGACATCAGCAGGCTCACGATGTTCGCCGACAACCTTGTGCCACATGTTCTGCGGGTAGAGGGCGCTCTCGTATTCTCGGACGATTTACTCGATCGAATCGAGGCAGTGGAAGACATCACAGTCGGAAGCCCTACCGAGGTTGAGATTCGTGCCTGCGCTCTGCACGCCGTCGAACTTGTTCGAGATCATCTCATGGAGGTCGGACTGCACATCACCTCAGCCGACCTCGACAATGTTCTCTGGAACCAAGGCTCTGCCGAGCGGTACAAGTCGGTCAGACGTCACCGATCCCGTTGTGTTTTTTACTGACGCTCTAAGCGGTCGAATGAACACAAGACAGCGGAAACCCCGACTCCGAGAGCGCACATCGCGAGTGGGCGGGATAGCGTTCCTGCACTGTTGATCGGAGCTATCTGGCCCCGTCAATTCCCGCAAAACCGCCTAACGGCGTCCGGAGGATCAATGCGTAAGCGTCTAATACTCATAATCGGAATTCTGGCTTCGTTCACACTTGTGGCCGCAGCCTGTGGTGATAGCGGCAGCGACACTGCCGCTCCCGCCACAACAGCTGCAGCGGCAGTGACCACCACCGCCGCGCCGTCTATCGACTTCAACGTCGGCCTCACCTTCGACATCGGAGGCAAGGGCGATCAGTCATTCAACGACGCTGCTGCTGCCGGCGTCGACAAGGCCGTCGCCGATCTCGGAGTGACCGAGACCATCGCCGAGCCCAACGCCGATGGTTCTGACCGTGCTCAGATCCTTCAGCTCCAAGCTGAACAAAGTGACTTGGTCCTCGCAATCGGGTTCCTGTTCGCTGACGACGTTGCCAATGTCGCCGCCGACAATCCCAACGTTCCGTTTGCTGTCATCGACGATGCCATGCTCAGCTTCGATACCGATCCGCCGTCACCCCGTGGTGACAACATTGCGGGCCTCACCTTCGCCGAAGAGCAGGGCTCGTTCCTGGTCGGCGTTGCAGCCGCGCTCACCACCACTACCAACAAAGTTGGATTCATCGGTGGCGTATCTGGCTTCGGTCTCATCGAGAAGTTCGAAGCTGGCTACGAAGCTGGCGTGCACGCTGTTGATCCCGCGATCAAGATCGTTTCGCAGTACATCACCGAGTTCCCCGACTTCGACGGCTTCATCTCGCCCGACCGTGGCAAGGAAATCGGCGCTGCCATGTATGACGCCGGTGCCGACGTTGTGTACCACGCTGCCGGCTCGTCCGGTGGTGGTCTGTTCCAGGCCGCCAAGGAATACCGCGACGCCAACGACACCATTGTGTGGGCCATCGGCGTCGACTCCGACCAGTACAACACGGTCGATCCTTCGGTTCAGGAAACTGTGCTCACTTCGATGCTCAAGCGTGTCGACGTAGCCGTCTTCCAGGCCACACAGGCCGTGATCGACGGAACATTCAGCTCCGGCCAGATCATCTACGACCTCTCCGTCGATGGCGTTGGCTACTCCACCACTGGCGATTTCCTGAGCGCCGACACCATCGCTCAGATCGAGGATTACAAGACGCAGATCATCGCTGGCACGATTGTTGTACCGACGGTGCCAGCCTGATTCTCTGAGTCACCGAAAAGTAGGTTCCGGGTAGAAATTGTTGGGATCTAGTCATGACGAAACAACGGAGTCGGGCTAACGTCCGGCTCCGTTGTCGTTTTCTTGGAGCACCGCTAGATGGCCAATGCGATCGAATTAATCGGTATCACCAAACGGTTCCCCGGCGTAGTCGCCAACGATCGCGTGAATCTGGCCGTCGAGCGAGGCGAAATCCATGCTGTCTGCGGCGAAAACGGAGCTGGCAAGTCGACTCTCATGAAGATTCTCTACGGGATGCAGCCCCCGGATGAAGGGCAGATCCTGGTCGACGGCAAAGAGGTGAAGCTCAGCTCTCCGTCTGACGCAATCGACTTGGGAATAGGCATGGTCCACCAGCACTTCATGCTCGCCGATCAGCTGACGGTGATGGAAAACGTGATCCTCGGTTCGGAACCAATGAAACACGGGCTCATCGACTTTGCCGGCGCTAGAGCTCACCTCGCTGAGGTCACTGAGTCGTACGGCCTTGCTGTCGATCCCGATGACCTTGTTGAGTCGCTGGAGGTTGGCGAACGTCAGCGAGTCGAGATCATCAAGGTCCTCTATCGCGGCGCCGAGGTGCTAATCCTCGATGAACCCACCGCGGTTTTGGTTCCCCAAGAGGTCGAGGAACTTTTCCGCAACATGCGAAATTTGAAGGCCGGCGGGACATCGATCATATTCATCGACCACAAACTTGATGAGGTCCTCGAGATCGCCGACACGATCACTGTGATTCGCCAAGGCCGCACCGTGGCTTCGGTGAAACCCGATGATGTGAGCGCTCATGAGCTCGCAGAGTTGATGGTGGGCTCCGAGTTGCCATCTCCACAAACAACAGAGAGCACGGTCACCGACGATGTGGCCCTCGATGTCAACGGTCTCACCGTTCTCGATAGCGATTCCCGTGCGGTCGTCGACGACGTGTCGCTGCGAGTTCGCCGTGGGGAGATCGTGGGAATTGCCGGTGTGGAGGGCAATGGCCAGACCGAACTCATCAACGCCATCGTCGGCACCGAGCCGCAGTCGTCGGGCGAAATCTCGATCTTGGGCAATGATGTATCCCGTGCAGATGTCGGCAAGCGGCGAGAACTCGGCTTGGCCTATGTGCCCATGGACCGCCACGAAGAGGGCCTGTTACTTGCTGCCCCTCTCTGGGAAAACGCCGCTCTGGGCCACCACACTCGTGCTCCCTTCGCCAAAGGGATCTGGTTCGATCGCCAAGGCGCACGCGCCCAGACCGAGAGGATTCGCGATGAGTTCGATGTTCGCACCCCGAATGTGGAGGTTTCGGCCCACGCGCTTTCGGGTGGCAATCAGCAGAAATTTATCATAGGCAAGGAGATGGTCAGCGAGCCGAAGGTTCTGATAGCGGCCCATCCCACCAGGGGCATCGATGTGGGTGCGCAAGCGGCCGTATGGCAAAATATCCGAGATGCGAGGGCCGATGGCCTGGCCACGTTGCTCATCTCGGCCGACCTCGACGAGTTGATCGGACTCTCCGACACCGTCGTTGTGATGCTGCGGGGTCGTTTGGTGGCCACGCTCGACCCGTCCGACATAACCCCACGTGATCTGGGTGCATACATGACCGGCGTCGCCGTCGAACAGGAGGCCTCGTGAACTCATCCACTCTTCGCCGTATCGGATTCGCCATCGCGGCACCGGCCATGGCACTTGCCGTGGCACTCGCAGTTTCGTCGATTGTCCTCATGATTTCGGGTAGCAACCCCATCGACTCTTTCTCCGACATGGCCAAGAATGCCTCCAAGCTGGAGACATCGATCGACATTCTCAATAGAGCCACCCCCTTCTACATCTCGGGAGTAGCAGCGGCCATCGGGTTCCGAATGAACCTCTTCAATATCGGCGTCGAGGGCCAGTACCTACTGGCGGCATTCTTCGCGTCGGTCGTGGGTGGAGCCGTCAACCTGCCGGCCGTGTTGCATGTCAGCCTGGTGCTGATCGTGGCTATGAGCGTCGGCGCCGCTTGGTCTGGGCTGGCGGGTGTGCTCAAGGTGACCCGTGGAGTCAACGAGGTCATCTCGACCATCATGCTCAACTTCATTGCTACGGGCGGAATCATCGCCGGGCTCATCGTCGTCTGGCAAGACAACACGGGCCAAGTCAATTCAGGCACCACGCCACTTCCAAAGTCAGGACGAATGCCAGATCTCAATTCGTGGGTCGAAATATTCACTCGCGATATCGGAAAGGGCCGCCGTCTGACCGGAGTGCTTCTCATCGCCATTGCGGTCGGCATCGCGTATCACTTGTTCATCAATCGCTCTCGAATGGGGTTCGAGTTCAGGGCGAGCGGCTACAACCCATTCGCGGCTCGCGCCGGGGGTATCGCACCCAAGAAGATGGTGCTGTCAGCCATGGTCCTATCTGGCGCAATCGCCGGACTTGTGGGGATGGTCGAGGTGCTTAGCGACAACTACCGATACGACCAGTCGTTCGTCAGGGGACTCGGCTTCCAGGGAATTGCAGTAGCGCTTCTCGGACGAAACAAACCGGTCGGCATAGCGGTTGCTGCCCTGTTGTTTGGCTTCCTCGACGCATCAGCGGGCGCTCTGCAAGTGAGCGGATCCGCCTCCAGAGAAATCGTGGTGATTATGCAGGCAACGATCCTCTTGGCGGCAGTGGTCGCCTACGAGGTAGTCAACAGGCTGAAACAGAAGGATGAAGCGAAAACGGCTTCAGCTCTTCTCTCCGGGAGCGCTTCATGACCGCCACCACCAACACCAACTCATCGGCTACGAGCTTCTACGTTCGGCTCCAGAATATGTCCACCCCGGTGAGATGGATGTTGATGGCTGGCAGCGGGATGCTGGCCCTCACGTTCGTCGCCCATTTGGGGAAGGGCGAGCCGTTGCTCCTAACCAGTGGAAGTGCGTCGGGAGCGATGATCCGCTGGGCTGCCCCGATTCTTCTGGCCGGGCTCGGCGGCCTGTTCGCCGAGCGAGCTGGAATCGTCAATATCGGACTTGAAGGAATGATGGTGCTCGGCACCTGGGGTGCCGCATGGGGCGGAATCAACTACGGCCCATGGTGGGGACTCGTCATCGGTGCTGGCTTCGGCGCCGCAGGAGGACTCCTACACGCGATAGCCACGGTGAGTTTCGGTGTCGACCACATCATTTCAGGCGTAGCGATCAACATTCTCGCCCCCGGAGTCACCAGGTACCTGTCGGATCAGGTATTCACGGGCTACGACGGCGGATCAGTGTCGCAGTCTCCGGGCGCCGGCCACCTCGCCAGATTCAGCGTCCCGTTCTTGTCAGGAGGCGACTACTTCTTCGGATGGAAAGCACCCGACACACTCGGCTGGATCGACAAAAAGGACTGGTTCTTCATCTCGGATGTATCTTCCATGGTCCGCGGTGTCTTCTTCCAGATCACCTGGTTCACCGTGATCGTCTACCTGCTCGTGCCGATCTCTGCTTTCGTGCTGTGGCGCACACGATTCGGGCTCCGGGTCCGCATCAGTGGCGAACGTCCATCGGCTGGTGAGTCACTCGGCGTCAACATCTACCTCCACAAGTATCTGGCGGTGATGATCAGTGGAGCGTTCGCCGGATTGGCCGGCGCATTCATCGTGCTCGAACTCACCGGCTTCTATCGCCAAGGCCAGACCACCAGCCGAGGCTTCATCGGACTGGCCGCCCTCATCTTCGGAAATTGGCGTCCCGGCGGTGTGCTGATGGGATCGCTCGTATTCGGATACCCATTTGGCTTGGCGCTGCGTGACCTCGACGGCGATGCCACTCACAATCTTCTGCTGGTGATCTCAATTGCCTTGTTCGTAGTGGTGATTTGGGCAGCCCGGCGTGGCAAACGCAACGACAGCATTCTTGCTGCCGGGCTCGGAACGACGACGATCATTTGGTACATCCTGAGTACCACCGCGCCCAAATGGCTGCCCAACACCATGCCCTATGTGATGGTGCTACTCACGTTGATCTTCCTGAGCCAGCACCTACGCATGCCAGCAGCCGACGGACAGATATACCGCAAGGGCGAGACCTGACCTTGACCGCGCTCACCGGCCAACAACTTCAATCCTGGCGAGACGACGGCTACTTGGCCTTGCCCGGCTTCGTCGATGCCGCGGAGTGTCGCGCTCTTCGTTCACATGCCATTTCCCTGCTCGAATCGGCCGACG
>JBDNJK010000075.1:0-19870 GCA_041687805.1 Acidimicrobiales bacterium | reverse complement strand
TCGCAGTTGGTGTGGACGAATGCGTCCGGCCCCTCGATCGACCGGTCGACGTGTGACTCGGCGGCGAAGTGGATCACCACGTCACAACCGCTCATCGCCGAGGTGACCGCATCGCGATCGGTGACATCACCATGAACGAACGACACCCGCGGGCCCAACACATCATCGATGCTCGCCATGTTTCCCGCGTAGGTGAGCGCATCGAACACAACCATGGTGTCGTCGGAGTTATCGAGGACATGACGCAGATAGTTACTGCCAATGAATCCGGCCGCTCCACTTATGAATCGTTTCACGGCTGCTCCTATGTGGTTCGCAGCGACGAATGCGGTCGCCGGTCGACGGGAAGATCGTTTCGCATCGGGTTGGCGGCATCACGATCGGAAACGATTGGCGACGCAACACCCCAGTCGGCGCCGATCTGCGGATCGTTCCATGCCACACCGAGTTCGTCGGACGGGTTGTAGTAGCCGTCTACGAGGTAGGTGATCGTGCAATCCGACAGGGCCGAAAACCCGTGGGCAACGCCCGGGGGTATGTAGACGCCGGTGTGACGGTGGGTACCGTCGGCCTGCGTCCCCAGGTCGATGGTCCAAGTGGCCCGATCGGTAGGCGATCCTTCACGCAGATCATGCAGCACCACTCGCAGCGACCCGAATGGCACGTACCAGTAATCGCTCTGATGCAGGTGGTAGTGGAGACCGACGATCGTGTTGGCCGACCGGTCGCCACGATTGCCTTGAATCATTTCCCGCTGGCCGGGAAACCAGGAACGCCGGTAGGTCTCGATGAATGAGCCTCTGGCATCGGCGTGGATGTCGGGCTCTACAACCCAAACACCGTCGATGTCTGGAAGGGGGGTCACTTGTGCCATGCAAAATCTCCGGTCGGGGACGTGGCGTTCACTCGATCTCGATGTTGCAATGGTCACCGATCATCACACGAGTGGCTCTCGGCCGAGACTCACCGCGTTCGATAACGGTGTCACGGCCCACCAACGAATCGGTGAGACGAGGAATGTCGACGATGGTGGCGCGTCTCAAGATCACCGAGTTGTCGATCTCGCTGCGGGTAATTGCACAGTCGATGGCAACCGAACTGTAGGGGCCGATATGGCTGTCGGTGATCACCGAGCCGGCCCCGATCACGGCTGGCCCACGCACTGTGGAGTTGACCAACTTCGCGCCCGCCTCCAACACCACTCGACCCTCAACATGTGAGCTGTCGTCAACTTCACCGTCGATCGATCGACCAATGGTGTCGAGCACCAGACGATTGCACTCCAACAGTGGATCCTTCTTGCCAGTGTCGATCCACCAGCCCTCAAGCACCTCATGAGAGACGCGTCGACCCGAATCGATCAGCCACTGGATGGCATCGGTGATCTCCAACTCGCCACGCGGTGACGGGTCGATCTTGGCGACAGCCTCGTGAATCGATGAATCGAACAGATAGATGCCGACCAGCGCCAGGTCCGACGGTGGATCGTCGGGCTTCTCTACCAGCCGCACGACCTCGTCGTCAGGGCCGATCTCGGCTACGCCGAAGGAACGCGGGTTGTCGACTCGCGCGAGCATGATTTGTGCCGAGGGCACGGCCAGCTGCGGGCCGTCGAGCTTTGGAGACAAAGTGTCGGAGCGGCTCTGGCGAAATCGCTTCACAAACCCGTCGAGATGCTGCTCGAGCATGTTGTCGCCGAGGTACATCACAAAGTCTTCGTCGCCCAAGAATTCTCGGGCGACCAGCACACAATGGGCCAAGCCGAGGGGTTGATCCTGCAGAATCCAGGTGACCGACACACCAAACTGTGATCCATCGCCCACAGCCTCGCGAATCTCCTCGCCCGTTATCGGGGCGATGATGATTCCGACTTCCTTGATTCCCGCACGCGCCATGTCTTCGATGCCATAGAACAAAATTGGCTTGTTGGCTACTGGCACGAGTTGTTTGGCGCTCGTGTGGGTTATCGGGCGAAGACGCGTGCCTGCTCCGCCGCTGAGAATTAGACCCTTCATATGGTCGGCAACCTAGTGCTCTCAGGCATCGCCCGCACCGGTCGGCGAAGAGATCCTTGGGGCCAAGCGTCCCGATCGTCGGTGGGCGGAGTATTCGGTGTTGAGCAGGCCAGCCGTGACGATCGCACCCGCCGCGACGGAAGCGAACAGCGCTATTTCAACACGCAGATAAGCATCTGATGAGCTGAGCAGGGCCACAGGGAACACGACCACGCCTACAAAGAACCCAACCACGGCCAGTCGCGTGTGGTCGAGAGCCACGAGCCCGAGGGACAACGACAGCATGATCATCAATCCGCCACCGCTGGCAGCGAGAAGCGCCATGTCGCGCGATCCCAAATGGTCGCCGAACAAACTCAACACGAGCCACGGGCCGAGCCAAGCCATGAACCCAACCGACGCCACAGCCAAGGTGGTCACCGCTCCCACGAGCCGGAGTTGCAGTTGACGGAAAGCAGCCAGATCACCTCGACCAGCGAGTGATGCAAGATTCGGGAGTAGAGCCGCCTTCACCGCTTGGAAGAAGAACAACGGGATTCGACTGATAATCAATCCGTTGAGGAACACGCCTGGGGCCTCAGGGCCGATGTCTTTGCCCACGATCTCCAACGCGACCGGTCCGACGTTGAGAAGGAATGCCTCCGACAACGAAGTGGCCAACAGAAGCCCGAGCGCTGGTCGCAATTCGGAAATTGGCGCCGGTGGTCCGGGCTTCACGAACGGCCTCTTGCGTCCTACGCCAACCATCGCGGCGAGCACGAATGCGAGAGCGAGAGCGGTGGCATAGGCGCCCACAGCAGCAACACCCATGGCCGCGAATCCCAGCGCCATCAGCAGTCTGAAACTGCCTTCTGCAGCAAAATATGTGCCGTATTGCCGGAACCGATGACGCCCGGACAACACTCCTCTCACCAACTCGGCAACACCAAACGCGGCCAGTGCCGCTATCAACGAGACGAGCAGACCGGGATGATGGTCGAGCAGGCCATCGAGTCCCAGCGGCCACGCAGCCAATATTCCGAGCGACACGATGACGAATCCTGCCGCTCCGATCTTTGTTGCCTGGTAGAGCACTGGGGCGCTGCCCATGCCACGGCTAGCGCGCTCCGCGGTGGCCCTCGCCACCTCTTGCTCGAGCGGCTGGAACAGGCCCGGACCCAATATGTAGACGAGTCCCCAAAGGACTGCGAGCCCACCGTAGGTCTCATCTCCAAGAGCGCGACGCGCCACAACCAGGAAGCCGTAGGTGGTGATTCCATTTACGACCAGTCCCAGAGCGATCTGAGTAGTTCCGTCGGGTAGCGGACTTCGGTCGCGGACCCTTGCCAAAAGACTCTTGATTGCCTTATCTCCAGAGCGAGGGGGCCGCGCCGGCGGGCGCGCTAACGGCTCACGATGCTATCGGCGCTGGAGCTTTGAAGGTGCCGCGGCTCAGGCCGGCACAAAGCTCGGCATACAAAGCCCATCGAGCTCGACCACTTCGATTTGATCACGATTGGCCCATGTGACCTTGTTGCCAGGATCGATGTTGAGCTTGAATTCGCGAAAACTCATCTCGAGCGCGTCGAAGGCAACCAGCCGTCCACGAAGAGGATCACCGATTTCGAGTATCAACTTGATTGCTTCCAGCGCCTGGATGCTCCCGATGATTCCCGGGAGCACTCCCAGCACTCCTGCCTCGGCGCAACTGGGGGCAAACTCGGCCGGTGGCGCTTCCGGCAGCATGTCGCGATATGTCGGACCCTGGCGAGGATCGAAGACAGTGACCTGGCCCTCGAATCGGAAAATGGATCCATGGACCACGGGTATCCCCAATTTCACCGATGCGTCGTTGAGGAGATAGCGGCTCGGGAAATTGTCGGCGCCATCGATGATCACGTCGTATCCGGGCAGGATGTCGAGGACATTGTCGGCACCAAGTCGCATGTCGTATGTGACGACATCGACATCGGGATTGAGTGCGGTGAGAGTCTTCTTGGCCGAATCAACCTTACGATCGCCGATTCTGTCGAGATTGTGGAGGATCTGACGCTGCAGGTTGGACTCATCAACGACGTCCATGTCGATGATTCCCAGCGTCCCCACACCGGCCGCTGCGAGGTAGAGAGCTGCCGGCGATCCAAGTCCACCTGCTCCGAGCAGAAGAACTTTGGCATCGAGTAGTTTGATTTGTCCTTCCTCGCCGATTTCGGGCACGAGTAGGTGACGCTGGTAACGGTTTCGTTGGTCGGGGCTGAGGGTGCGAGGGCGCGACCACTCCCTGCCTTCGTCCTTCCACTTGTTGAACCCGCCGTCCATCGACACGGTGTTGTCGTATCCCAACTCTTGAAGAGTCTGCACCGCGAACGCCGACCTCACTCCCGCCGCACAAAGCACCACGATTTTGGTCGAGCGGTCGGGAATTCGGCCCTCGACGTTGGACTCCAATTGGCCCCTCGGGATGTGGACCGATCCCGGGATTGCGCCTTGCTCGAATTCGTCGGGTTCGCGGACGTCGAGCAATGTCCATCCCTGTGCGATGAGGTCTTCGCCGCCCTTGGGATCGACCTCGTCGATACTGGCCTTTGCTTGTTGCAGCAACTCTCGGAAACTTGCCATGATCGAAATACTACCCATCTAGTCAGGATTTGCTCTGGTAACGCGATTCAGAACTCAACCATTCCCTCCACCGCCGGAAACAGATCAGCTTCGACACGGATCGACGCTGTCTATTTCAGACGCACCAGCGAGAACGCGATACTGTCTCGGGGCACAGACATGTCCACGGGGGAACCTGATGCGGCAACGTTACCGAATCGTTCTGGCGGTGTTTACGTTTGGAATGGTTGCCGCGCTACCGATTTCAGCCGGGTTGGCAGCTGCCCAGGACACACCCACACCCAGCAATGCCGACCTTGAGGCGTTGAGACAACTGGTGCCGGAGGGTTTCCCCGGCGAATACGACCTCACGAAGGGCGATGAAGAGTTCGGCAAACTTACCGCTCTGTTCGACCAGAACACCATCGTGACCGACTTCGGAGACGGCAGCGAGCTGTCGGGTGTCTGCGGAGGCTGGGCCTACTCCTATGACTCCAACGGCGATCTTCTTGACGCCGTATTCGACGCCGGAGACAACAATCCGCCGGTCACATTGGCGGCGGTGGCATTGGCACCCAAGCGTTCACATCAGGCAACCCGTTCGAGGTCGACACCGACGGCATTGTGATGTACTTCGGCTTCATGCCACTTCATGGCGATGGCCCGATAAATCACCATTGGGAGATCAAGACCGAGGGAATCAGCCTCGACAAGGGCGGAGACCCAAATCCCAGGCTCAAGAACCGCAACGCGGGAATCGTTGATCTTTCCAAGGATCTGCCCTCTGTCCTGAAAGCGAACTTCAAGGCCAAAGTGTCGGGCCAGCTCATTGAAGGCGGCAATTTGGGTCCGTGCATCGGGCGAGGCCACGTCAAGTTCAACGGCCCGTTCCTCAATGTCGTTTCGGCGGCCGGTCTGGCGCTCGCCGGCGCCGGCATCCTCGGCCTCTTATTCAACTCCCGGCCCGCCCTCACATGGAAAGGTTGAGACACCATGGCTGAAAGTGCTCTCACACGTCATCCCATTCGAGGCGGAATTTGGGGAATACCGACCGGTTTGGGATTGGGCCTACTGGCCGTCAACTCCCAGAAGTTTGCGTTGTCGATCTCGACATTCGTGATATTTGGCCTCCTCGGAGTCGCCGTGGGCGCGCTCTGGGCGTCATTCGGTCCAGCCAAAAAGCCCAAGGGTGCGCCACCCGAGGACGTAGCCGCACAGCCTCAACCGCTCAATAATCCGGTCGCATATCAAGCGACCGCTGATCCAGCACCACTTGCTCCACCGCCACAATCGCCTGCCCCAGGATCGCTCGCTCCTCCCCCTGCCCGTCCATTGACCGACAGCGACCCAGGGGCATCATCGCCACCAATCTGAGTTTAGGACTTGACAAGAGTGCATGAAATGTTATGAAATGCATCGACTTCCCCGGTCGATCCTTTCATTACAGACGGAGTTCCTCGTGTCAGTCCAAAATCCATCCATCTCCCCTCGCCCCATGGTCGAGTCACTCAAGGTGACCCCGTGGTCAGATCCCCTCATCGACCGCTTGGGGCACGACCCTCGCTCGGTTTACGTCGAGCAGTTCTGGCTCGGAATACTGGGCCCAAGCACGGTTTGGCTGCTTCGTCATTGTGCGTCCAGGTTCGATTCTGCTCCTGAGGGCTTCGAACTTGCCCTCAGCGACGTCGCCGGGGCGCTGGGGCTCGGCCACAAAGGCGGCCGCAACAGCCCATTGGCACGCTCCATCCTTCGTGCCTGCCGATTTGGGGCGGCACGAGCAGCCGGCGAGGGAGAGCTTCAAGTCAGACGACACGTAGCTCCACTGAATCGTGGACAGATCGAACGACTACCCGAGTTCCTTCGTGAACGGCACCGCATCTACACCGAGAGAGAGCTCGACATGGGAGATCTCGTGTCGCAGCGCCGTCGTGCTCGCAGACTTGCCCTCGGTCTTGTGGCTTGTGGCGGTCAGGTCGACGATGCAGAGTTGCAACTGGGTCGGTGGCGTATCCACCCTTCGGTGGCCGCCGAGGCCGTGAGGTGGGCGTGGAGCCAACACGAATTCGAATCGATCTCAGGTCCGGAAGCTGCCTGATCCCGGTATGGGTCTCCCGACCCTGTGAATTGGGCCAAACGATTCATAAGGATTCGCGAGGAAGCTGCCGATTGATAAAGGACAGTTCGCCACCGAGGTGGTGGCGACATAAACATGGGGAGTCCACCCAAAATGACCACCACCTTTCAGTTTGTAAGCGCTTGGATCTCAAGCCATATCGACAACGACCGAGGCGCCAGCCTCGTTGAGTACGCCCTGTTGGTCGCACTCATCGCCGTCGTCTGTATCGCCGCTGTGACCGCGCTCGGCAATTCCGCTTCATCGAAGTTCTCTCAAGTCGGCTCGTCAATCGGCTGATCTACCCGAAATCGCATCGAAGGGCGGCCCCTTGGGGTCGCCCTTCGGCGTTTTTGACGTTATGCGGGCGGCTGAAAGTTTCGAGCCAGATCGATAAGCAATCGAACTCCGAAACCGGTCCCGCCCTTGGCGACATCAGCATCATCAGCGTCGGTGAACGCAGGGCCGGCAATATCGATATGTGCCCAAGGCAGACCACTGGTGACGAATTCCTGAAGTATCAAGCCGGCAGTGAGTGCACCCCCGTATGGCCCGGCGATGTTCTTCATGTCGGCAACGTTCGAGTCGAACATCTTCTTGTATTCATCGGGAAGCGGCAGACGCCACACGCGTTCGCCGGTTGCGGCGCTCGACTTCTCGATCTGCGCCAGCCACGAGTCGTTGTTGCCCATTAGCCCGGCAATCTTGGGACCAAGTGCCACCATGCACGCGCCGGTGAGCGTGGCAAGGTCGACGATCGCGTCGGGTTTGGCCTCGCTGGCCACCGATAACGCGTCGGCCAGGACCAGACGACCTTCGGCATCTGTGTTGAGAACCTCGATGGTCTTGCCATTTCGGATCTTCAACACATCGCCTGGACGGGTGGCATCGCCGCCGAGCATGTTGTCTGTCATCGGCACGAATCCCCTGACCCGGCACTTGACATCCGCTTGAGCCAAAGCCGAGAAGGCGCCGACGACGGCAGCTGCTCCGCCCATATCGCACTTCATCGTCATCATGCCCTGGCCAGTCTTGATCGAAAGACCACCGGCATCGAAGGTGATCCCCTTGCCGACGAGTGCCAGCGTGCCTAGGGCCTTGCCAGCCGGCTCGTAGGTGAATTCCACGAAACGCGGCGGGTTGGTAGAACCGCGATTTACCCCCAACAGACCGCCCAGCTTCCCCTTCTTTATGGCCGCCTCGTCCCAGATCTTCACTTTCACTCCGGCCTTGCGTGCTATCGACGCGGCGCGACGTGCGAACACCGGAGCGGTGAGCGATCCGCCGGGCTCGTTGACCAGATCACGAGCCACCGCTTGCGCTGAAGCAATGGCCGCCCCCAGATCGAGAGCAGCCTGGGATTTTGCGCCTGATCCGCAAACAACATCGATGCGGACGAGCTTCGGCACATCCGAATCGGACTTGAACGTGGAGTACTGGTAGCTCCCGAGCGTTGCTCCCTCGGCAATGGCCTGACACATCAGCGACGTGTCGAGTTCGGTGTCGTCGGGAAGCTGAATCGCCACCCGACGTTGGCGGCCAAATGAGCGTGCGATCGCGGCAGCGGCCCGGCGAATCGACTGCATGTCGACGTCCGCGGCTTCGCCGATACCCACGAGCGCCGCTACCCGGTCGCCGTCGGGCCAGCTGTGGACCTCTTGTGGCTTGCCCTCGAATCCTGCGTTGGACAGTTGCTTGGGGTCTGCAAGCGCCGTACCTGTCGAGACCGCCTCGCTGCTGACGAGAGCTACAACCGCGTCGGCTGCCTTGGCGGCACTGCGAACAGAGTGAAACTTGATTGCCATCGAATACTCCTGATGGTTGATTGGCTTATAAACACGAGATCAGAGATCGCGCACTTTCAAGGCGGAGCCTTCCTGCCACCTTGCCAGCGTCCACATCAAGTCGGACAGGCGATTGAGATAGGCACCAGCGAACGAACTTTCCGCGGCGATTACCGACGCATGACGCTCCGCTCTGCGCACCACTGTGCGAGCAAGATCGAGATGCGCCGACACAGGATCCGAACCCGGCACCACGAACTCGGTGGGAGGATCAAACAGCGACGACACATGATCTATTCGCACCTCGAGCGCCCGCACCATCTCCTCGGTGACGAGAGTGGTTCCGATCTCCAATTTCCGCCTATTGGACGCATTGGTGGCAAGTTCCGCCATCAACACCCAAAGATCGCGTGAGACGTCGACCAAGATCGCCTCAAGCAGGGGATCATTCCCTACGGCCACGGCGCGGGCCAGTCCGATTGTGGCCTGGGCCTCATCAACATCACCGCACGCTTCTGGAATGGCAGAATGCTTCGCCACCCTGCCGCCGAACAACAATCCAGTGGTGCCGTCGTCGCCAGAACGTGTGTAGACGGAGACCCGCCTCGTTTCCGGTTCACCATTGGAGTCGGCCATGCCCGAAATCTACAGCGCCCTCGACACCACGTTGTCGCCACCGACCGCGAAAGTCGACAACAAGAAACGTTCCTGCGGCTTTTCCGAACTTGTCTTCGGGATCTCGTCGACAACCTGGAAGTGAGTTGGGATCGAATTTGGCTCCAGGCCCGCGGCACACCACGTGAAGATGTCGTGCCAATCCAGCACGTCTCCTGGCACTA
The DNA here is from genome assembly GCA_041687805.1 of Acidimicrobiales bacterium. Lineage (GTDB taxonomy): Bacteria > Actinomycetota > Acidimicrobiia > Acidimicrobiales > Aldehydirespiratoraceae > SZUA-87. The sequence continues at coordinate 10,542 of JBDNJK010000075.1, read as the reverse complement.
CGACGACGGCCGCGACAACGTCGCGTTCACCGGGCGCACCGGATGCGGCCGGCACTCCGTAGACAAACACATCATCGATATTCGGGTGTTCGGCCACAACCTTCTCGACGGTGCCGGGGCTGATGAAATCGCCGTTGTGTCGGAGTCCGCCGCCCCGTCGGTAGTCGAAAAACAGCCAGCCGTCGTCATCGGCATGAACCATGTCGCCGCTTCGGAGCCAGCCGCCTCGGGTCTTGGCCGCCGACGCGTCGGGATTGTCGAAATATTCGACGGCATCAGCGCAGCCTCCCTCCGGGCGTGAGCACAACTCCCCCGTTGTGCCCGGAAGACACTCAAGGTCGTCGTCGTCGAGAACCTTCATATCCAGCCCTGGCATCGGGCGTCCGAACGAACCGATCGGCCCTTGGCCAATCGGCTTGATGGCCATGCCGCCTTCGATTGCGGCGTACCACTCGAGGATCTTGATATCAAAACGCTCCTCGAATGCGCCCCAGATGGCGGGCGGCATACCTGCGCTGGTAACGAACCGAATGGGATTGTCGCCATCATCTGGGCATGACGGTTCGCTGTAGATCGCTGTGGCCATTCCACCTAGCAACGAAAACACAGTGCACTCGTGGAGACGGCACACGTCCCAGAGCTTCGACTTGGTGAACTTGTAACTGAATACCGCCCTGAGGCCCATGCCGAGCGCTGGACCAAGGGTGACGGCCTGAGCATTGCCGTGGGTAAGCGACAAACCTGTGTAGGGCCGATCATCGCCTTGATATCCGGCGACGTAGCCGAGCATGGTGTAGGCGCCGAACTTGGCGTTGGGAAACACCACACCCTTCGGGTCGCCTGTGGTGCCTGACGTGTAGATGATCTGCAAGGGGTCTGTGTCGGACTCGATACAAACGCCGACGGTTTCGGGGTCGCGTGCCAAAGCATCGCCGAGTGGTTCGATGCCCGACGCCGGATCATCGGCATCGACGGCCAACACCCAGTCGACCTGAGTATCGGCCCTCACCGCCGTGATCGCCCCCAGCGCCTCCGCGTCGCAGATGACACCCCTGCATCCTGCGTTGGTCAGCTGATATGCCAGCTTGGCCCCTTTGCTGCGGGGGTCGACCGGCACGAATACCGTGGCAGTGATCGAGGCCGCGATCATCGTCTCGACGAACTCGGGCCGGTTGCGCATCATCAGTGCGAATCGATCACCACGGCCGAGGCCTCGACGAATCAGCTCGTAGGCGATCCGGTTGGCGTTGAGTTGCAGATCCGCGTAGGTGCGGACCTCATCTGGCGTGGCCCCGCGGTCAAGGCTGAAATGCTCAAATGTGAGCACGTCGAGATCGGGAGTGGACTCCGCCCGCGTTGCCACGATGTCGGCGAGGATCAGATTGCTGCGGTCACGCACCGGCGCAGCTCACTTTCGCAGAACGGTGATGCATTGAGCCGCAACGTCGGCACCAATGGTGCCACCGCCGTTGTGGGCCAGCCCTATGCGTGCACCTTCGACCTGACGCTGACCGGATCTGCCTTGGAGCTGCTCGGTTAGCTCGACGATCTGGGCGATGCCGGTGGCACCGACCGGGTGACCCTTGCGCAGCAGACCCCCGCTCGTGTTGACCGGAGTGGGGCCGCCGATAGAGGTATAGCCCTCATCGATCAGGCGTCCGCCCTCGCCGCGAGGGCACAAACCGAGGTCCTCATAGGCAAACAGTTCGGCGGGCGCCGACGCGTCGTGGCATTCCACCACGTCCAGATCTTCGGGCCCAATGGACGCCTCCTCGTATGCCTCCTCGATGCACAATCTTGCGGCACCTGATTCGTCGGGACCTCGGTCCCAGCCTGAACGCAGCACGCTGCTCACGACCTTCACCGGATTGCTGATCCCCAGTTCCCTGGCCTTGCGATCGCTCATCAGCACAACCGCAGCCGCGCCATCACCTATGGGCGAGCACATCGGACGGGTCAGAGGTTCGGCGATCATCGGCGATCCCAGTACTTGCTCCACACTGAGAGCCTCACGAAACTGAGCTCGCGGATTGAGTGACCCGTGCAACGAGTTTTTGGCCGACACCTTTGCGAACTGTTCGACGGTGGTGCCGTATCGCTCCATGTGGGAGCGCGCTACCGCGGCATATATGTCCATGAACATCGACCGTTTGGTGCCGGCTCCGCTGCTGGCTTCCTTGGCACCGCCCTTCTCGGCGTTCTTGGCGAGCGCGGCCATGATCTCGGCGAGCGACTCGACGTCGACCGCACCCGAGAACGCTCCGAAAGTCTTCTTCTTGTCGAGGTGGTAGAGCTTCTCCACCCCGAGCGCCAGCACGATGTCGTACATGCCCGCGGTGATCATCGCTGAGGCCTGATTGAGCGCAGTGGATCCGCTGGCACATGCGTTCTCTACGTTGACCACTGGAAGCCGGCCCATGCCGATGCCGCGAAGCACCACCTCGCCTCGGATGCACTCTTGCCCTGTGACCACACCGGCAGCGGCGTTACCTACCCATGCTGCTTCTATATCGCTGCCTTCGACACCGGCATCAGCCAGCGCAGCGGTGACGGCCTCACCGCCGATCGCCTTCAAGCCGATATCGAGGTGCTTACCAAAATGGGTCATCCCCACCCCGGCAACTACTGCGTTGACTTTCATGTCGCAGATCCTTCCGTATTCATAGAATTCCGGGCGGCTCGATGCCGAGCGCCTTCTGCAGATAGGCCAGCTCGGCTTCGCGCCATGGCAGCGGCGCAGGTTCCTGAAGCATCCGGTCGTGTTCGAGTTCCTCGACAACCTCTGGCGATCTTGGGAACGGCTCGCCGTATGTATTGAGGTGAAACAGATCTCCCAAATCCTGGCGTGGCCGTTGCCCTCCGGCTTCGGGGGATTCCGCCGGATATCCGACGGTCTGGAGCAACAACACCCGTGAACTCTCGGGCAGGCCGAGGTTGACCCGTATTTGCTCGGTGTTTGGCGTGGCGAGGCAACAGGTGCCGAGACCCATTTCGTAGGCCATCAGTGTGGCAAGCGCGATTCCTTGTCCACAATCGACCTCTCCGAGACCGGGGGCCTTCAACGACTCCGAGATCGATTCGAAGATCGGGATCAGCTGGGTCTCCAGCACGGTTTCCTTCTCTTCACGGGTGCCAAATCCCAACGCTCCGGCAGCCATAAGTTCGCGTAGCCGGTCGGATTGGTGATCGATGGCCGATGTTTCCAAATACCAGACGATCACAACTGGCGCTATACGGATTTGAAATCCGGCAATCGGTGCCTGCAGCGCATCCAGCACTTTTTCGGATGCGCTATCACGCATCACCACCACAGCACGGAGACTCCCCACGTTGCCCCAATGGGAGGCCAGCCTCGCAGCTTCCAGCATCCGCTGGAGCTTCTCGATTTCGACAGGCTTGTAGGGCCTCATGAACCGAATCGAACGCCGGTTACCGATGACCTCTCTCAACTCCATGAGCAACTCCTGAGCAGTGGGATGGACCTATTGACTTCAGAGCTTGAACGCGCCCTCCATCGAGAGCACATCGTTGCAGCCGTCCTCGATCATTGAGGCGCGAGTGTCGCGCAATAGCTTCTCGACCGGGTAGTCGCGTGCCAGCCCGTTGCCGCCGAAGATCTGCACAGCATCGCTCGCCACCTCAAAGGCAGCTTGGGTGCAAAACGTTTTCGATGCGATCGAATACTCGACTCTGGGCATCTCGGTGCCGTTGTACATCGCAACCCGACGCGACAGCGATCGAGCAGCCTCCACTTTGGAGAACATCCGGAAGAGCCTGAGCCTCACGCCTTGGTGGGAGATGATTGCCTTTCCTCCCTGCACTCGATTCTTGGCGTAGTCAAGGGCATGCTCGTACGCGGCCTGCGCCGCACCAACGAAAGTTGACCCCATCGACATGTTGGCCAATGCAAGCACCTGTTCAAGAGCGAACAAGTAGGTGTCGGTGCCCACCAGCATGTTGGCCTTGGGTATGTGCACATCGTCGAAGAAGATTTCACCCTGATTGAGTGGGCGCTGCCCCAACTTGTCGAGCGGCTTGCCTCGCGACACACCTGGACCGTCGAGCGGCACGATGCACACACCGCCGCCCGACATTCCCATGCTCTGGTCGATGTTGCAGAACAGTGTGGCCACTTCGGCGATGGTGCCATTGGAAACCCATGCCGACTTCTGCCCGTTGATGACCCATTCATCGCCGTCGAGATAGGCACGACAATTCGCCTTCACTGACGGATCAGTGAAGAACGGGTCGTCGAATGAAAGCTGATCGCTGCCGTGGTCGGGTTCGGTGATGGCCCAGCAGCCGATCTCGGTTGCGTGGTCACCGGAGTAGCGATCGACGAGTTGCTGATTGCCGGACAATTCGGCGAACAGCCGGTGGAATCCAGCCACGCCGAGGCTGATCGACAGACCCGAGTCTCCCCAACCAAGTTCTTCACCGATCATCGCCCGGAGCCTGGCCTTGCGGATTGGCTCGATGGTGTCGTCGGCGGCGATGGCGTCGATGTCCAGCTCTCTGTAGCGGCTGTGGACCTTCCAGAGAACCGAATCGGCGGCTATCACATCGCTGGGGTCAGCCAACTTGTCGAGCTCGGTTCCGGCCGGGCGCATCACGTCACGGGCGAAGTCGTGAACCGCGGCGAGAACGTCGCGTTCCAATTCGGAGACACCACACTCGATATCCAACGTCATCTTGCCGACCCCCAGCATGGACATATTCAGCGCCGAGCCTCCCACATGCACTAGTTGCTGATGTAGGGACCTATGTCACAGGTAGCTGTCGAGATAATATTGACGGCACGACATTACCGTCATAATGTTCTCACCTGATGCGAACTCCACTGGCTCCCCACCTGACATCGCGGGTCGATACTGGCTCCGAAGCGTTCACCCACAACCGCTCCGACATGCTCGAACAGCTCGAGGAGATCGAGCAACTTCTGGATGAGGCCGAAGGGGGTGGCGGCCCCAAAGCCATGGACCGGATGCGCTCAAGAGGCAAGATGCCCATTCGAGAGCGCATCTACAACGCCCTCGATCCCGACACACCGTTCCTCGAAATCAGTGCCCTCGCCGCCTACAAGTCCGACTACGCGTTGGGCGGTGGCATGGTCGTCGGTATCGGAGTGATCGCAGGCACTGAGTGCGTGATCATGGGCAACGACCCATCGGTCTTGGCAGGAGCGCTCACTCCCTATGCCGGCAAGAAGTGGATGCGGGCTCTCGAGATCGCACGTGACAATCGCATGCCTTATGTCAATTTCGTGGAATCGTCCGGCGGCGATCTCCGAGTTCAAGCTGGCGACGGCGACAGCAATCGTCGGCGCGTGGAAGTGTCACACTTTGCCGAGACCGGCCGCTTCTTCTACGAAATGATCGAGTTGTCGAAGATGGGCATACCCACCGTTTGCATCACGTTCGGGTCGTCCACAGCTGGCGGCGCCTACCAGCCGGGTCTCTCCGACTACAACATCGTGGTCAAGGAGAAGTCCAAGATCTTCCTTGCTGGCCCGCCACTGGTAAAAATGGCCACCGGAGAGGAGAGCGACGACGAGACTCTCGGCGGCGCTCAAATGCACTCGGAAATATCGGGCACAGGCGACTATTTCGCCGAAGACGAGATGGACGCCATTCGAATGTGCCGGGGAGTCGTCTCACATCTCAACTGGCACAAACCTGGGCCAGACCCGTCCTTTCCACTCGAAGAACCCATTCACGACGCCGAAGACCTGCTCGGAATGGTCAGCCGCGATCTGCGCCAGCCAGTCGACGTTCGCGATGTGATCGCCAGGATCACCGACGGTTCGAGATTCGAGGAGTTCAAAGCCCGATTCGGCACCACCATGATCTGCGGCTGGTCATCGATTCACGGATATCCGGTGGGGATACTCGGCAACAACGGTGTGATCTACCCCGACTCTGCGCAGAAAGCGGCTCACTTCATTCAGCTCTGCAACCAGGTCGACGTTCCGCTCGTTTTCCTTCAGAACATCACCGGCTACATGGTCGGCAAAGACTTCGAACGCGACGGCATCATCAAGAAGGGATCGCAGATGATCAACGCGGTCACCAACTCCACGGTGCCGCATCTAACGGTGATCATCGGGTCGTCTTACGGGGCAGGCACCTACGGAATGTCGGGCCGGGCCTTCGGCAACCGTTTCACCTTCCTTTGGCCCACCGCGAAGATCGCGGTGATGGGCCCCAAACAGATCGCCGGCGTCATGTCGCAAGTCCGTCGGGGCCAAGCAGCGCGAAAGGGCATTCCCTTCGACGAAGAAGAGGACGCCGCGATCGTCGGCATGGTCGAAGCCATACAGGAGAAGGGGTCGCTGGCTCTGCGAGCAACGGGAGCGATCAGCGACGACGGGATCATTGATCCACGTGACACTCGCACTGTTCTGGGTATGTGCTTGTCGGTGGTCAGAAATCGAGAAATCGCAGGCGCCGAGGGATACGGAGTGTTCCGGCTGTGACCACCACCAACGAAATCAGTTCGATACAGACACTTCTGGTGGCCAATCGAGGCGAAATTGCTCGACGAATTTTCCGCACCGCACGCGAGATGGGGATCCGGTGTGTGGCCGTCTATGTAGACGCCGATGCCAACTCCCCGTTCGTCGCCGATGCCGACGAGGCGGTTCGCCTTACCAATGGTTATCTCGACGCTCAACAAATCATCGCTGCCGCACTCGCCACCGGGGCGCAAGCCATCCATCCGGGCTACGGATTTCTTTCCGAGAACTCGACGTTCGCGACCGATGTGGAAGCCGCCGGGATCCGCTGGATCGGGCCGTCTCCTGAAGTTATTTGGACTATGGGAGACAAGATCGCCGCCAAACGCGCCGCTGTCGATGCAGGTGTGCCGACGCTGCCGTCGTCGGAGGATCCGACCGATTCAGCTCAGGTTGGCTTCCCACTACTCGTGAAAGCGTCGGCCGGTGGCGGTGGCAAAGGGATGCGGATCGTCGAATCTCCGGATCTGCTGCCGGACGCCGTTGCCCAGGCCTGCCGTGAGGCGCTCAGTGGTTTCGGTAACGACACCGTGTTCCTCGAGCGCTACGTGGCCAAGTCACATCACATTGAGATCCAGATCCTTGGAGACAACCATGGCAACGTGGTTCATCTCGGCGAGCGCGAGTGCTCGATCCAACGCCGCCATCAAAAGATCATCGAAGAGTCGCCCTCACCCATCGTGGATGCCGAGATGCGTTCCAACATGGGCGAAGCCGCGCTGAAGCTGGCCTCGGCAATCGGCTACCAATCTGCGGGCACGGTCGAGTTTCTCGTCGACGACTCAACCCGCGAGTTCTGGTTTCTGGAGGTCAACACCAGGCTCCAAGTCGAGCATCCGGTGACCGAATCAACGACCGGTATCGACTTGGTGCGAGAACAGATAAGGCTCGCCGCGGGCGAACGGTTGGGCTACAGCCAAGACGACGTCAAGTTTTCCGGCCATGCCATCGAAGCCCGCCTCTACGCCGAAGATCCGTCAGCCAACTTTCTGCCTGCCACTGGAATTCTTCATGCCTTCGAGACCCCGACGGATCCTGCCGTTCGCTGGGATTCCGGTGTAACTCAGGGATCGAAGGTTGGCGTGGAGTTCGACCCCATGCTGGCCAAGGTGATCGCCGCGGCCCCCACTCGTTCAGAGGCCGCGGCACGACTGGCGCTCGCACTCGAGCGATTCCACGTCGGCGGGGTTACGACCAACCGCGACTATTTGGCAGCGGTGTTGCGCAGCGACGAGTTCCTGGCAGGAGACACCACCACAGACTTCATTCAACGCACCGCCATTTCGGGTCATCGGATATTTGATACCGAAGAGGCGACCCGATTGTGTGTTGCAGCGTCGATGTGGCTGCAAGCCCACCATCATGCGAGCGCAGTGGTGCTACCCAATGTCCGATCCGGATTTGTGCTCGGTCGAGTGCCACCGCAACGGTCCGTTTGGCGCCTCGGTGACGACGAAACCACCATCCACTACCAAGAGCTCCGTGATGGCACATTCGTGATCGGTGCGACAGCAGATCAGGGTGTCGCAACAGTCCACGGCTGGAGCGCCGATCACATCGACATTGAGTGGCAAGGGCGGCGCCGCAACTACCGGGCGACTCTCAGCGATGATGTCCTCTACCTCACTGCCGGCTCAGGTACCGCAGAACTCGGCCTCGTTCCCCGCTTCGTAGTGCCAGGAATCGAGGCTCCGTCTGGTGGTCTGGTTGCCCCGATGCCGGGCGTCGTACTCGAGGTCAGGGCAGCGCCCGGTGATGTCGTCACCGCAGGTCAGACGCTCGTAGTGCTCGAAGCCATGAAGATGGAACATCACATGAACACACCATCGGACGGCACTGTCGCAGAGGTGCGAGTCGTAGAAGGTGGACAGGTCGACAACGGCGAGTTGCTGATCGTGTTCGAATCCGATGTCGAAGAGGAGAGCTGAGATGTCAGCAGGAAAATCCAGACAACCAGTCCGCGAGCCGATACGCATCGCCAATTGTTCGGGCTTCTACGGCGATCGCATCACCGCAGCACGCGAGATGGTGGAGGGCGGCCCGATCGATGTGCTCACCGGCGACTGGCTCGCCGAACTCACGATGCTGATCCTTGCTCGGACTCAAGCCAAGCGGCCGGGCGGGGGTTATGCCCGCACCTTTGTCACGCAGATGGAGCAAGTGATGGGCACCTGTCTCGACAAGGGCATCAAGGTGGTCACCAACGCCGGCGGCCTCGACCCCGACGGGTGTGCCGAAGCCGTGGCGGAACTCGCCGACAAGCTGGGGCTCAATCCCAAGATCGCCTACGTCAACGGCGACAACCTGTTGTCGCGGCTGGGCGAGCTGGTCGAAGCCGGAGTCAATCTCGACCACTTCGAAACCGGTGAACCAATCGGCGACATCTCACGCTTTATCAGCGCCAACGCCTACCTGGGCGCATGGGGAATCGTCGAAGCTCTCAACGCCGATGCCGACATCGTGGTCACCGGTCGTGTTACCGATGCTGCGGTGGTGTGCGGGCCCGCCGCTTGGCATCACGGGTGGGCCAGAGACGATTGGGATGAGCTCGCTGGTGCGGTCGTTGCCGGACACGTGATCGAATGTGGCACTCAGGCAACCGGCGGAAACTATTCGTTCTTCACCGAGGTCGACGGTCTTACCCACCCCGGATTTCCTTGGGCAGAAGTGGCTGCTGATGGTTCATGCGTCATTGGAAAGCACGACAACATCGGTGGCGCTGTCACCGTCGGAACGGTCACATCGCAGCTTCTATACGAGATCGGGAGCCCCGCATACCTCGGCCCCGATGTCACTTCACGATTCGACACGATCCAACTCGATCAGGTGGGCACCGACCGCGTTCGGATCAGCGCGACCAAGGGCGAGCCGCCGCCGTCCACACTCAAGGTGGCGATGAACGAGCTGGGCGGCTATCGCCGAGACATCTCGATCGCACTCACGGGCCTCGATATCGAGGCCAAGGCGGCTCTGGTAGACGAAGCCTTCTGGGCAACATGTCCGTATTCCCCCGACGACTTCGACAGTGCCGACACGCAACTCGTCCGCACCGACAAAGCAGATCCGGCGAGTAACGAGGAAGCCGTGGCAGTGTGGAAGACCACTCTGAAGTCTTTCGATGAGCGCAAGCTCGGGCGCGGAGTATCCAACGCTGTCAACGAGTTGGCGCTTTCCACCATTCCGGGATTCTTCGGCGTGGGCGGTGGCAGTCCGAGGGCATTCGGGGTCTACCGGCCGGCTATTGTTCCCGCAGAGATGGTCCCTCAACATGTGGTCGTCCTAGGAGGCGCCCGAACGGTGGTCGACTCAGTCGCCCCGCCGGGAACCGTCGACATTGCCGATGCTCCCTCGCCCGCCGCTATCGACGCCGACCGTCCGACCACCAGGACTCCACTCGGCACAATTTTCGGCTCTCGATCCGGCGACAAAGGCGGCAACGCAAACCTTGGCGTATTTGCCCGATCCCGTGCTGCCTTCGACTGGCTCGATTCGTATCTCTCCACGGCTCAACTACGTGAGTTGCTGCCGGAGGCTGCAGATCTTCAGATCGATCGCCACCGGCTGCCCAACATCTGGTCGGTCAACTTTCTGATTCACGGGATCCTGCAAGAAGGCGTCGCCGCATCGACACGCCAAGACGGCCAGGCCAAAAGCCTCGGCGAATGGTTCAGGGCCCGTGAAGCCGACATTCCCACCGAACTACTGGAGGCCTGATGGACTTCGATTTCCCACCCGACGACGACCCCCGCCGACTCGCGGTCAGGTCGTGGATCGCAGCGAATCCGAGCCCCACCGCAGACCAGTTGGTCGACGCCGGCTACGTAGTTCCGCATTGGCCGAAGCCATGGGGACTCGAGGCCGACCCGATGCACCAACTCATCATCGACGATGAGCTGACACGGGCCGGTATCCAGCTCCCCGCCAACGGGATAGGCATTGGCTGGGCCGCACCCACGATCCTGCTCGCCGGCACCCAAGAACAGAAGGACCGCTACCTCCGCCCCATTTTCACTGCCGAGGAGATCTGG
>JBDNJK010000074.1:0-9463 GCA_041687805.1 Acidimicrobiales bacterium | reverse complement strand
GGCTCGACCGCATCAGCGGAGTCGCTGCCAGTGCTGTCTGCGATCTGAGTGTCATCGGCGGGCAGATCAGCAGCTTCGGCCTCGATTACGACAGATTCGCTGATCAGATCTGTCGATGTAGCCGAAAGATCGGTGGTGGGGGTGTCGTCGACCACCTGCACTACAGGCACTGATTCGTGCGATGGCAAGCCTGGGACGTTGAAGACGCCGGCTGCTTGGCCGCCGCCTGTGGCAGCCATGGCGACAGTCGCCCCGAGTACCGTGCGGCCGACGACCGTTCCGACGAACTGGCTTATTGCTGCAATCATTTTCTTTCTCCTTCGAGTGAATGTGTCTCGTCGTTTCGGCAGCTCGGCCGCCTGCGTGACAGGCCCGGTAGCTTTGCTCGCTGCTGTCGCCAGCAGGTCGCCCTTGTCGACGATGAGACTCACGTCCACGAATTCGCTCAACGCAGTATTGACTGAAGGCAGATCACCTTCCGAGAAGGTGGCCCGGATCTCCGACAAAGCGTCGTAGAGAGCGGGGTCGCCTGCCTGGCCGGTGATTAGCGCTTCGATCTGCGCCTCGTCGAGGTCATGGTCGTTCATCTCACACCTGTAATCGCTGAGACATGCTGATTGGATACGGCCCGATCGGAAATTGTTCGCCGGAGAGTCGCCAGCACACGATGCTGTATTGATTTCACTGCACCTACGGGCTTGCCCAACGCCGATGCTGTCGCTTCCAGACTGAGATCGGCGATGACTCTGAGAAGCAACACATTGCGCTGGTCCTCGGTCAACTCATCCAACAAGGCGATCACGTGTTGGGACTGAAGAGTATCCACGGCCTCGCATTCCGAATCCCCGCCTTTAACAGTGCGAAGTATCTCATCGGACTGGTCGGCCACAACCGGCTGGCGGCATCGTGCTCTGTGCCAGTCAGCGACCTTGTTCAAGGCGATTGCGAAGATCCAACTGCGGAACTTTGCCGCGTCGCCGTCGAACGAATCAAAGTTTCGAAACGCCCCCAGGAAAACCTCATTCACCACATCTTCAACGTCAGCAACTCCCCGACCTTTGACATATCCGGCGACTTTTCCTGACAGGACCTGGAACAGACCGGTGAAGCCGGTCCTGTCGCCGGATCGAATCGCGTCAAGGTATCGCCCGATCAGATCATCGATATCTGGAGAAGGCAATGCCACACGGTGCCTATCGACAACCCAGGCGCCAATCCCGATAGGCCGAACGGACATTTCTGCCTAATCCACCGCGAAAGGACCGCACTGGTCCAAAGGGTCCGCTGGCCCTGTCAAACTTGACACCGACGAGGATTCGTTGTGGTCGGCGACAATCACGGCCGAGACGAACAAACCAAGTCCTACACCGTCTGCGTCACTGGACGATGAGACATCGCCACCTGTGAACTGCGGCGGACACTCCTGATTCGGCTCGATGTGCTCTCGCCTCTTTCGAGCCACACCACAGCAGAAGTATCAATCAGGCCACCACAGGTTCAGGATTCGTCGGCCGTGTCTTCTATTGGGGACTCGGCTCGGCGGCGGGCGCCGTCAAGGTCGGCGCCAGCTCGCACCAGCGCGCCGCGAAGGCTGCACTCGGCAATCTCGACCGGAGGAGCCACATCGGTGACGATGACCTCGGCCAGTTCGGCATAGACCAAGCTTGCTGCAGAGTCGGGATGCTCGAGCGCCACCGGCAGTCCGCTGTCGCCGCCGGCAGCGACGCCGGCATCGAGCGGGATCGATCCCAGGAGCGGTACGCCGATGGCATCGGCGAGTGCTTGCCCGCCTCCTGAACCGAAAATCGCCGTCAACGTTCCATCGGGCCCGACCGACGGACCCATGTTCTCGATGACACCGGCAACCCGTAGAAATCCCTTGCGAGCCATGTCGGCCGCTCTGGCCGCCACCTGCTGAGCTGCGGTGGCCGGGGTGGTGACGATCAGGACGTCGGTCCTTGGCAGCATCCGGGCCAGACCCATTTGGATGTCGGAGGTCCCGGGCGGCATGTCGATGAGCAGGTAGTCAAGGTCACCCCATTGAACGTCTTCGAGAAAGTGTTGCACCGCACGGTTGAGCATCAGGCCCCGCCACATGATTGCTTCGCTCTCGTTCGAGCCGGCGATCGATCCCATCGACACCACACGCAGCATCCCTGCACCAACGCTGCGGGACACCGGCGTCATCACGGCCTTGCCCTCACCGACACGTCGGCCCTCGATCTGGGCGTCGATACCAAGGAGCTGGGGTATGGAGAAGCCGCCGACATCGGCGTCGAGCACGCCAACGGTGTACCCGCGGTCGGCCAGCAGCACGGCGATGTTGGCCGTGATCGACGACTTGCCTACACCGCCCTTGCCCGACGAAATGGCGAGAATCCGACAGGTAGCAGGTATGTCGGTCTCGAGTGAGTTGTCACGGGCCTTCCAACGGGCCCGCGACATCACGTTGCTTCGCTCTTGGCTGGTCATGTCCCCGAAGTGGATCTTGACGACATCGATCCCGGGAAGGGACCCGACCCGGGCCTTGGCGTCTCGCATGAGTTGCGCCCGTAATGGGCAACCAGCAGTGGTGAGCGCGATGGTGATGTGCATCACGCCATCGGCGCTGCGTTCGTATCGCTTCACCATTCCGAGATCAACCACGTTGTCGCCGAGCTCCGGGTCGATCACGCCGCGCAATGCATTGGTGATCATGACCTGGTCGACACCGACCCCTTCGACCTCGGGTGTCGCCACCTGAGGCTTTGAATCAGCGGGGCCCTCGGCCGGTTTGCTCTCGGAGTCGGCTGCGATCGACAGGGTCGGCTCGGTCACATCATGCCCAGTTCGAGTCGAGCGACGTCCGACATGCGAGACACGTCCCACGGAGGATCGAATACCATCTTCACATCGACAGCTTCGACCCTTGGGATCGCAGCGACGGCATCGCTGAGGTCGTTACGCAGGATGTCACCCATGCCGCAGAAGGGCGCAGTGACCGACATGTCGATGTCGATTTTCCAAGTGCCGCCGGGCACTTCATTGGCCTCGATCCGATAGATCAGACCCAGTTCTACGATGTCCACCGGGATCTCCGGGTCGTACACCGTGGTGGCCGCATCCCACACCTGCTGGACGTCGAATGAGCCGGGATCGCCGCCGACGGTCGCTGACGCGGCCGGCGCTCTGATCAGGCCGAACTCGATCGAATCGGCCGGGCTGAGTCGAGCCATTTCGCCGTCGCCAGTGGTGACGGTGGCGGTGCCACCAAGCGCTTGGAGCACCTTGACTTCCTCGCCCTCGGGCAGTGTGATCCGATGCCCGGCCGGGACGATGGTCACCTCACATGCGCGTGGCAGCGTGAACCTTCGAGATGACGCGACCTCGACGGCGACATCACCCATCGTTGTGCCCCAGTCGTTGGCTCACCCACGCTCGCAGAGTCTTGTTACCGATCTTTTCCACAATCTCATCCGCAAAGCCATTGATCAGCAGCCGACGTGCCGTATCGGCGTCGATGCCCCGTGAGCGCATGTAGTACAGCGCCGTTTCATTGAGTTGTCCGACCGTTGCCCCGTGCTTGCAGGAGACGTCATCGGCCAGGATCTCGAGCCGCGGTTGGGTGTTGATCTCGGCCCGGTCCGACAGCAACAGGTTGGCATTGGATTGTGCGGCGTCGGTGCCATCGGCACCGGGTCGCACGTCGACGCCGCCATTGAACACGCCCACACTGTCGTCGTCGAGTACACCGCGGAACGACTGTCGACTCACACAATCCTTCGCACTGTGGACAACGGTGATCTGCTGGTCGAGGACCTGATCACCGCGACCAAAGTAGAGGCCCGACAGATCGGTGCGTGCACCGCTGCCGGCAAGTTCAATGTGGTACGCGAGGCGACCGAACGAGGCGCCGAGGTTGAACAACCGCCCCCGGAACTCGCTCCGCTCGGCCTGGGTCACCTCGACCGCGCCGAGTTGGACCTGGGACCGGGGAAGATCTTGCAGCACGATGTGCTCGAGGGAGGCGTTCGCCCCCAGCGTGATTGTGGTTCGGCAATTCAAACCGCCGACACCGTTCTGCGCCGCACTGGCTGCATCGCCGAGGCGGGTCTCCACCACCGTTGCCGCGGCGGAGGGGCCGAGGGCAATCACCACACCGGCGCAGGACGTGTTGTGGGTCTCGCTCGGGAGCTTGATGTTGACGATGTGGATCGACGTTTCGAGTCGCTGGCCCTCGGCGACGGCGATGACCACGCCATCGGTGCCATAGGCAACGTTAAGCGCAACGAACGCGTCAGTGATTTTGGGCTGAAAGTGCCGGTCGAGTCGCTCGGGTTCATTGGCTGCCACCTCGGCGAGGCTCGACACTGCGAGCCCCTTCGGCAGAGCGGCCAGATTCGAACGTGACCGGTCGACGACACCATTGACGATCACGATCGTCGGGCCGTCGAGCTGCGGGATCTGCTGGTCGACGTCGGCGGGAACGGGTGGCGCGCTCAAACCAGCGGGGCCGAACGACAATTGCGCCAGCTTGGCATGGGGAGCGTAACGCCACGCTTCGTCACGCTTGGTCGGGAACTCGATGGAGTCGATCCGATCAACGATTGCGGCCGACGCCGGATGAGAGCGCGGAGTGACGATGGAACCGGTGGTCACGTTGCGGCTCCGGAGAGTGGCCGGTCAGCAGCACGTAGATCGTCGTTGACGAAGTCGACATAGCCGTGCTCTTCGAGGTGCAACGCCAGTGTGCGATCGCCGGACTTGACGATTTTGCCGTTGACGAGAACGTGCACGAAGTCGGGCTCGATGTAGTCGAGGAGCCTCTGGTAGTGGGTGATCACGATCAATGAGCGATCAGGCCCACGCAGCGAGTTGACGCCGGAGGCAATGACCCGCAGAGCGTCAATGTCGAGGCCCGAGTCGGTCTCGTCGAGCACGGCGAGACGGGGCTGCATGACCGCCATCTGCACGATTTCGTTGCGCTTCTTCTCGCCACCGCTGAAACCGGCATTGACCGCACGATGCAGAAAGTCTTTCTTCATCTCAACCAACGCCATGGCCTCGTCGGCAATGGCCAGGAAGTCCCTGGCGCTGACCTCGTCCTCGCCGCGCGCTCTGCGTACCGAGTTCAGTGCGGTACGCAGAAAGTACATGTTGTTGACTCCCGGGATCTCGACCGGGTACTGAAAGCCCATGAAGAGCCCGGCGGCGGCGCGGGCCTCGGGCTTCATTGCAAGCAAATCCTGCCCATCGAGAGTGGCGGTGCCGCCGATCTCATAGCCATCTCGCCCAGCAAGTGCATGAGCGAAGGTGCTCTTGCCTGATCCGTTGGGCCCCATGATGGCGTGGACTTCGCCGGCCCCGACGCTGAGGTCTACTCCTTTGAGGATCAGAGTTTCGCCTATCGAGGCGGTGAGATCTTTGACTCGCAACATCAGCCGACACTTCCTTCCAAACTCACGCTCAACAATCGCTCAGCTTCAACGGCGAACTCCATGGGGAGCTCGTTGAAGACCTCGCGACAAAACCCATTGACGATCATCGACATCGCATCCTCTTCGGTCATGCCACGTTGGCGGCAGTAATACAACTGATCTTCCCCGACCGTCGAAGTCGACGCCTCGTGCTCGATCTGGGCGCTGGCGTTCTTGACCTCGATGTACGGGATCGTGTGGGCCCCGCAGTCGCTCCCGAGCAGCAACGAGTCGCACTGGGTGTAGTTCCGTGCGTTCTTTGCCGAGCGCATCACCTTCACCAAACCTCGGTAGGTGTTCTGGCCATGACCGTCCGAGATGCCCTTCGCGATGATCGAACTCGTGGTGTCGGCGCCAATATGGATCATCTTGGTACCCGTGTCGGCCTGCTGATACTTGGTCGACAGTGCAACGGAATAGAACTCCCCGACCGACCGGTCACCCTGGAGGATGACGCTCGGGTACTTCCACGTGATCGCCGAACCGGTCTCGACCTGGGTCCAGGAGATCTTGGCGTCGGTATGCGCCCGACCACGTTTGGTCACGAAGTTGTAGATGCCACCGACCCCGTTCTCATCACCCGGGTACCAGTTCTGCACCGTCGAGTACTTGATCTCGGAACGATCCTTGGCCACCAACTCGACCACGGCGGCATGAAGTTGGTTCTCGTCTCGCTTGGGGGCGGTGCACCCCTCGAGGTAGGACACGTGTGCGTCATCCTCGGCCACGATGAGCGTGCGCTCGAACTGACCGGTGTTTTGCGAGTTGATGCGGAAGTACGTGGACAGCTCCATCGGGCAACGCACCCCGGCAGGGATGTAACAGAACGAACCGTCGGAGAAGACGGCCGAGTTGAGCGCGGCAAAGAAGTTGTCGCGCACCGGCACGACCGATCCGAGGTGCTCTCGGACCAAGTCGGGGTGGTCCTGCACCGCTTCGGACAGCGAACAGAAGATCACACCGGCCTCGGCGAGGGTCGCCTTGAAAGTCGTGGTGACCGATACCGAATCGACGATCGCGTCGATCGCGACGTTGCTCATCATCCTCTGCTCGTGCAGCGGGATGCCGAGCTTGTCGAACATGTCTCGGATCTCGGGGTCGACGTCGTCCATGCTGTCGAGCACGGGCTTCTTCTTTGGAGCCGCCCAATAGCTCAACGCCTGGTAGTCGATCGGAGCGATGTTGAGCTTGGCCCAATCGGGCTCATCCATGGTCTTCCAAGCCTCGTAGGCCTTGAGACGCCACTCGAGCAGCCACTCCGGTTCGTTCTTCTTCGAGGAGATGAGCCGGACAATGTCCTCGTTGAGACCGGGAGGCGCGATATCAGTATCGAGATCGGTGCTGAACCCATACTCGTAGCTCGCCTCAGACATTTCCTTGATTGATCGGAGAGTCTCGCTCATCAGGATTCCTTTTCGGTCGGTCTCATCGGGGCGCGGCATCGACGGGGCACTGCAGCCAGCATTGCAGCGTCGATCCTTCGACTAGCTGAACGACTGGCCACACCCGCAGCTTTGTTGCGCATTCGGATTATCGATGCTGAAGCCGGCACCTTGCAGACCGTCGCGGTAGCTCAGCGTGGCACCGACGAGATGAGGAGCACTCTGCGCATCGATCCGGACGGTGATCGATCCAAAGGTGACCACGTGGTCATCAGCGTTGGTCTCGGTGTCGAAGAACATGTCGTAGGACATCCCGGAACATCCGCCGGGTCGCACCGCTACTCGAAGGCCAAGATCCGGTTCGTTCGCCTCGTCCAGCAGCGTCGCCACTTTCGCGATGGCTTCGTCGGTGACGATGATGCTCGATGGGGTTGTCTGCTGGGTCGTCGTCATCACAGTTATCTCCTGCCTAGGGGGACCACAACAGCGTTCTACCACGATTGACAGCATTTCACACGTTATGCCTTGTAAAACCTTCTTTATGTCGGTTTTGGTGCTAGCTTGTGCCGATGGACACGCCCGTCGTCGAGATCTCCCCCACCCAGCGCGGGGTGCTGGCCACACTGAAGCGGCTGGGTGAAGCAACCGCTGATGAACTCGCCACCAAGCTCCACATCTCGTCGAGTGCGGTTCGCCAACACCTCGGTGCCCTGCGCATCGCCGGCGTCGTCGCCGCCCGCCAACAACGCGGACAGCCAGGGCGACCCGCCGATCACTACTACGCCACCGAGCAGTCTGAACCTCTGTTCTCCGGCAACGACGCCGCACTCTCGGTCGAGATTCTCGAGCAGGTCGAAGCCGAAGACCCCGAACTGATTGATCGCATCTTCGACCGGCGCCGCGAGCGCCTCGTCGACGGTGCCCGAGAGCGTGTCGCAGGCAAGCCCACCGACGAATGCATCGACATCTTGACCGAACTCCTCGACGAGCAGGGCTATCTGGCCGATGTCGAGAAGGTCGGCAACAGGAACTACCACCTCAACCTTCACAGTTGCGCCATCTGGCCCGTCGCCGACCGTTACCGGCAAGCCTGCACCGCCGAACTCGCCTTTATTGGCGATCTACTACCCGACGCCACTGTCGACCGAATCACCCACAAGACCGCGGGCGCGCACACCTGCGCCTACGACATCCGTATCGCCGAATGACCCTGAGGGTGCTGAAGAATCCAGGATCACCTCAGGCGGGAACCTGTAACCAGCAAACGCCGACCGCACAAACAGCGCGGACACAACAGTGCCGATGTCGGAGGGGCGAGTTCAACCCTTAACCCACACTTGGCCATATCGAGATCCACGAAAGGGGGCCGGTGGAAAACCGTGTGACCCGTGCGAACACATGCGACTCAGTGCGTCCCAGTCCGGCCAGAAAGGCTGGGCCGAGCGGCCTTCACTTCAAAGGCCACAACGCCACCGCCGTCTAGGTCCAACACAACCTCGACTTCATCGCCGTCTCGCCTGCGCCACTGCCCCACGCCGGAGCCGCTGCACAAGGAACACCGCTTCGAGAAGTCGCAGATAGTTGTCGGCAGTTCGCTCACTGATCTTCAAGTCCTGCGCGGCTCGCGCGAGGTTCGGAACCTGCGCGGTCTGACCAGCGAGGCGCTCCAATAGTCGCGGCATGACCGCGGCCTGCTCGATACGGGCAATATCACGAACATCTCTCTGGAGCGTGAACCGCACATGGTCGTCAAACCATCGGGCTCGTCCCGACTCGTCACACTGCTCGCACCGACAATGCGTTCGACAATTCCGTCGAACGCCTTTGCGCGGCCGGTAATGATTCATGCATAGCCGATCCGAGACGCGACCTCCTGCAACAACGTCGGCTTCCGCACCGAACGCGGACCCTGAAGCAACAACACCGATTCGTCACGAAATCGCTCCAACACCGACTCGACCAACGCCAGGAAACGACACGATCCAGGGATGCGTTCACGAAATCGACACACCACAACTTGCGGAACTGGAGGATACCTTCTTGCGGAATTGGACGGCCAGCGTCGAGATCGGCCCAAGTTACGGCCGAGGCGTTTCGAGTCTCATCGCGTCTGGTCGCATCCAGACGCATCGAGGCCTGTCGAGTCCATCACATCGTGAATCGCTCGGGGTTTGGTGCAGGGTAAATACTTGTCCTAAGGAGGACGGATATGACCCAGATCCAACGCCGTTACCAGAGCGGCCATCGTGAGGCTGCTGTTGAGATGGTTTTCGAGTCTCGTGAACCCGACGAGTCATTGAAATCGGTGTGCGCGCGACTCGCCCCTGTGCTTGATGTGAAGTTCGCGACTTTGTACAACTGGGCGAAACGAGCCACCCCGACGAGTCGGGTGTCGACGCGTAAAGCCCAGACGGTTGCTGATATCGAAAACGAGAACAAAGCGCTGCGTAAGGAGCTTCGTGAGGTCAAACGAGCAAACGAAATGGCGGAATCAAGGGGTGGCTGCAACGAGGGCTGCGAACTTCTCTGATGGTGTCATGTATTCGAGGGTCTTGCGAGGCCGGCTGTTGAGGCTGTCCTGGATGGCGAGTAGCTCGGCACCGCTGGTCAAGGACAGGTCACTGC
>JBDNJK010000073.1:0-22895 GCA_041687805.1 Acidimicrobiales bacterium | reverse complement strand
GGTGTTGGCCTTGACGGTTGGCGATGATTGCCGACTCGCGCCCTGGGCTTTCGGCGATCGACTGAGTAAGGAATGATTCTCCCGGACCTAGAACAACGCTGAATTTCAGTCGCGCAGAACCGGCCTGCGGTAGCACCTGAAAGCGCCACGTCGCGATCGGTGGGCTGGTTGGGTCACCGATCTGCCATTCGAATTCTCTGTCTGGCAGCCATGCGGTGACGACGGAGACCGTGGTCCATTCCCGGAACCCGTTAACTCTGTTGCGCCCTTCGAACCTGGCCCCGATCGCCGGTTCGTCGAGCCACTTGGCCCCGAGGAACTCGTTGCTGAACCGGGCCGGGATATTGATGTCTGACACCAAACTCCACACACGATCGGGCTTTGCATCGATTTCGGTTTCGACACAAACGCCGGGGCCGTCGGCCATGGTGATGCTCCGGTCGGTTTCGCCCTCGCGGGTGTTGCCCCATTTGTCGACGAAGGTGATCTCACGAGAAGAGGCACGACGGGCCGGTCGAAATTCCGTTCCAATGGTGTAGGCCACCGGCAGGAGGACAATCTGTGTGACTCCGTCCGGTATGGAAAGCAGCTCGGCAACTCGATCGGACGCGTTGAGATGCATCGTCGTCCAGGCGCTGCCCAATCCTCGTGCACGCAATGCCAGACAGAAACTCCATGCAGATTGGATGACAGAGTCGAAGAGGCCGGGTTTACCGCTCCCGTCGTGTGTCCCCCAGATCGTGGCAATGACTATTGCCGGCACATCCTCAAGGTGCTGAGCCAGGTGGGAGGCTGAGCTCATGGTGGCCTCACTGCGATGGCCGGTTCCGGCAAGCGTGTCGGCTTGATGAATGGCCCAGTCTCCGCCCGCGCTTCGGTAGATATCGGCAAGAGCTTTCTTGGTAACGGGGTCGCGAATCAGCAGCCATCTACGCGTGGACTGGTTGCCGCCGGTCGGGGCCTGTTCCGCCAGGTCCAAGCAATCGAAGATGACCTGATCGGGCACTGGCCGATCTAGATCAAGACGTTTGCGCACGGAGCGTGTCGTGCCCAATACGTAGTCGACCATCTCTATTCCATCAGCCTCGCCATAGCGAGGCGGCTTCGACTGTTGCGGATTTGTGCCGGGGGTCATGGTGTGGTGAGTGTCTCATGGCGAATGTGCGGGTACCAGTTGTCGCCAAGCCCGGCGTCCGAAGTCCGAGACAGTTGCCTCTCAATCAGTAAGACTGCACCGATGCAGACGCTGACTACCGAATCGCCCAAGGCCGCACTCCCTCTGATTCGCGACAGCCCGGCGACCAACGGCATTCTTGAAATGATCGTGAGATGACCGCTCTCTGATGAACGAGAACTGCTCGCGGAGGGCGCTCTCTCGCTCGCACCGACGATGGTGGGCCACATCCCGACACGCAGGTCACGATCATCAACTCGACGTTGCTACGTCTGATTGCCGGTGAACCCGACCGAATGGCGCTGGCAGGAGACCAACTGGTGGCCGATCTCGACCTGAGCGAGGTCAACCTGCCGGCTGGTACTCGGCTGTCGGTCGGGAGTGCCATTCTCGAGATAACCGCGGAACCTCATACTGGTTGCAAGAAGTTCCGTGCCATGTTCGGGGTCGATGCTCTTCGCTTCGTGAACTCGCCATTGGGCCGGAAACTTCGCTTACGAGGAGTCAACGCCAAGGTGATCGAGCCGGGAACGATTCGAACGGGTGATGAATTCACGAAGCTTGATACGAATAGAAGCTGACGTAACGGGCTTTGCGTCGGCCGGCCGTCATCGCTTAGGCAAAGTTATGGCTGGACTAGAAACTCTTGTTGGGTCATTGTCAGAGCCCATGGATGAGGACGCCAATACTGCGGTTCAAGCTCCTGATGCCACGCGAGCCAACGTTGGTCGCGTATCTGAGCTGGATCTTGGCCAGATGAAAATGGCCCGCGTGGGCGAGTACCGGGTGGTGGTGGCCCGCACACTCAGCGGAATTCATGCGCTCGACAACGCGTGTCCGCATCAGGGATACGGCCTGGTCACGGGGGATCTTCAAGGTGAGCTGATCACCTGTCAGTGGCACAACTGGAAATTCTGTGTTGCTGACGGAAACGCCTTGGTGGGTGAGGAGGCAGTTAGGTGCCACCCCGTGGAGGTCATTGATGACGAGATCTGGGTGGAGTTGACCACCCCAAGCAACGCACAACAACGGGACGAGCTCTGGCCCAGCCTGGGACGGGCAGTCGAATCCGACTATCGCGGCCAGATAGCACGAGACGCGGCGCGTTTGCTCCAAACGGGAGCGGATCCCGTCGACATTGTCTGGCATGGATTGAAGATCGGGGCGCCCAAGGCCGACTATGGGGTCGGCCATGAGATGGCATCGGCTGCAGACTGTCTCGCGTCTGTCGAGTTGTTCGACGGGCTCGACCGGATTCTTCCCGTCACCCATGCTCTTACCGGTTTCAGCGAGACGACCAGAGATCGGATCGCCTATGAGCCACCTAAGGGTGATCCGTCGATCGACTTTCTGAACGCCGTTGAATCGGAGCGAGCTGATGACGCCGTTGCGGCGCTGAGAGGAGCGCTGGCAGACGGGGCGACGGTCGAAACCGTGAGGTCGTGGTTCATAGAGGCAGCGTCGGCCCACCACCTGAGCTACGGCCACGGTGCCATCTACGTTCAGAAGGCGTTCGAACTTCTCGAACGTGCCGGCTGGCATCGGGCCGATGATCTGCTACCGCATCTCACCACAAGCATTGTCTATGGCACGCGTGAAGACACCCTGCCCTACATGTCCAAGGCAAATCGTGGCATCAGCGATGCGGATCTGCATGCCATCGCCGCGGCACCGGATCAATGGGGTGCCGGTTGGTCCGGTGCGCCCGAGCTTCGAGCGACACTGTTGGACAGCGAGGAAGCGCCGATCGGGGCAGCCGTCGAGGCAGTCATTGATGGAGCCGGAATATTGGGGTTGCTCAACTCTGTGTCTCTGGCCGTGAGCGAACGGCTACTCAGGTACGACCAGACCACGGAGAACGATCCTCGCGCCGACTTCGGTTGGCTCGACATAAGCCATGGCCTCACCTACTCCCGCTCCGCTCGTTGGGCGTGGGAAATGGACCCGTCGCCGGCAACCGCTCGACTGGCGTTGTTTGCAGTGTTCTTATGTCATGACACCGGGCGCATGGAGCGACGCGTCGGAGTTGTGCAGCCGCCGAGTGCCGGTTCTCCCGACGGAGATCTCAGTGTGGCGATACAAGACGGTAGAGCAGCAGATGCCGTGGCGATTGCTGCCCGCGGCGAGATCGACGATGTCGGTGACGCGTTGCGGCGAGTGGCACTCACTGATGCTGCCGGTTCTTTCATCGTGTCGGCTCATCTGGTGAAGATGGCACGAGCCTCATGGGAGGAGGCCCGCGCCACGGGTTCGAATTTGCCGCTCATGGCAACTGCCCGACTGGCGGCGTCGCCTCGCAGGGAACGTTTCGTGGAACGTGCCGCTATCGAGGCTGCCCGATTTGTGAACGAGGGAACCCCGCCGACCCGCTGAGGGCGGGTTGGCTCGGCCGAGCCGAGTTCAGCACCGCAGTCTAGCGCGTTTCGCTATGGTGTGCCAATTCGGAGCGACGTCGGCGCTCACGCAACCATCAGGGGAATTGATGACGGATTGGACACCACCCGCTCCAGGACCGTGGCAACAGGACTCGGCCCACACGCCGGTATCTCAAGCCGCGAGCATGGCCGACATCTATCCGGCCGGGTTCAATCGCGGTTTCACTGAGACGTTCGCACGCTACGGGCTTCTGCTCGATCGCCTTGCCATGTGCCAGGTAAACGGATTCACCTACCACCAGCCACAGCCGTTCGACATGCCAGGCCCAGATGGTCCTCTTACAGAGGAGCAAATAGGTGCGGAGTTCGGACGACGGCTCGAATTGGCTGCGAAGGCCTTCGAGACGAAACTCTGGCGCCAGGATCTAGACGAGTGGGACAACGAGGCAAAACCGGCGTCCATCGCGCATCACCGAGCTCTCGGCGATGTCGATTTGGGCTCTCTCGACGACAAGCAGTTGGCGGATCATGTCAGGCAGGTCGCCGACAACGTCGCGGAAATGGTCTACCAGCACCACAGATTCAACATGGCGGCGTTGCTTCCCGTCGGCGATTTCTCTCTGCAGGCAAGTGGCATGACCGGCCGTCCACCCACCGGGATGTTGGCTGCTCTTGATGGCTACTCACCCATATCCGGGATCGTTCCCGATGACATGCGAACCGCGCTGGAGGCGATCCGCAGCAACGCGGATGCGACGAGCTTGTGTCGAGTCGACGGCGACCCGTCATCCAGGCTGTCGGCACTTCGGGCGCTGCTGCCCGAAGTCGACGGGTACGTGAGGTCGGTGGGGTCCAGGCTGGTCGATGGTTTCGATGTCACCAATCCGACGGTTGCCGAACGCCCTGAGCTGATTCTCGGCAAATTTGCAGCAGCACTTGATGCCAAGTCGGGGGAGAGCCGTGTCCGGGCGGACGCGTTTGCAGCTGAGTTGCGGTCCGAGGTTCCAGAGGAGCAGCGGAGTGCCTTTGATGAACTGCTTGGTGAGGCGCGAGCTGTGTACCGATTGCGAGATGAGCGTGGCATCTACTCAGATATGTCTGCTATCGGACTTGTTCGCTGGGCCTTGCTCGAGGTGGGTCGCCGCGCTGAAGTCGATAGTCGCCTTGATGACGCTGACCTGGCGCTAGAGGCAGACATCGATGAGGCGATTGCGATGGCCGGCGGCGGTGGGCCATCGGCGGATGTGCTGTCTCAACGACGAACCCGCCGGCTCGAGTTGACGGCGGAGGGGGCACCTCGACACTTGGGCCCACCACCACCTGCGCCCCCTTCTGTCGATCAGTTGCCTCCGCCCCTTGCCAGGTTGATGTCGTCGGTTGGCTTTCTGATAGAGGGCATTCTCGGTGAGATGGACGAACCTGCTGGCGATGACAGCGTCGTGGTGGGCGTTCCTGCCAGCGGGGGAACGACCGAGGGCAAGGCCAGATTGATCATGTCAACTGAGGATCTCATGACCTTGGAGCCCGGAGAGATAGTCGTGGCTCCGGCAACTGGCGAGGCCTTCAACTCGATGTTGCATTTGATGGCCGGCATCGTCACTGATCACGGCAGTTTTGCGTGTCACGCCGGAATTGTTGCTCGCGAGATGGGATTTCCTGCGGTGGTGGGAACTGTGAATGCCACGACGCGAATCAAGACGGGCGACACCATCAGGGTTGACGGAACGTCCGGCGAGGTGTCGATCATCGGATGACGGCGCCAGATTCGTTGGCGACCACCTCTCCGCTGTCGAAGTTGGGGGTTGTCGGCATCGCGGCGGCGGCTGGATTGGTGCCGCTCAACTCGACAATGATCGCCGTGGCGTTGCCATCGATCGCAGATGATTTCAACATTTCGGTTGGTCGCGTCAGCATTCTCATCACCGTCTACCTATTCGCGATGTTGCTGGGACAGCCTCTATCGGGCCGAATCAGTGACCGAATAGGAAACCGACGGTCGGTCAACGTCGCTCTGATTGGGTTCGCGGCATTCTCGGTGGCGTGCGCCGCTTCGGGAAGCTTCGGAGTGCTGGTGGCAGCTAGAGGCGGCCAGGCAGTGTTCGCGTCGGCCCTGGCCCCGAGCGTGCAGTCGTTATTGAGAACCGGCACGGCATCGGCAGACCGAGGTCGAATGTTCGGCATTCTCGGCTCGGTTCTCGGCGTCGGAGCCGCCGGTGGACCAGTGATTGGCGGAGGTCTGACCGAATTGTTCGGCTGGCAGGCGATCTTCTTGGTGAATCTCCCGGTGGTGGCAGTGGCTCTGTTGGTATCTCTCAGGATCGGGGCTTCGAGCACAGCACCGTCCACCACGTCGCCACGACATCACCACGATCACACACAGGGTCGGATCATCAACCGAGTATTCGCAGCTTCGTTCTCGGCGCAGGCATTCTCGACACAGGCTCAGTACACACTTCTCCTGCTGACCCCGATCATCCTCACTGCGAGGGGATGGGAGTCAGGGTCCGTCGGCATCATGTTGTCGTCCCTCACAGTGGGCATGATCGTGTTCGGGCCGGCTGGCGGACGGGCCGGGGATCGTCTCGGACGCCGCTCGCCGGTAATGGTGGGATTGGTATTCGCAGCGTTATCGATGACTGCCTTGCTCGTTGCCGGCGCGAGCGTTTCACCATTCGTATTGGTGGTAACACTCATGGCGTTTGGTGTCGGTCTGGGGATAGCCACTCCAAATTTCATGACGGCAGCACTCGAATCGGTGCCAGAGTCGCGAGCCGGTTCGGCAGCTGGTGTCCTTTCGATGAGTCGCTACGTGGGCAGCATCACGACGAGCTTGGCCGTGACGGCATTTGTGTCGACCGATGCCGGTGGCTCACGAGTGCTGCTGGGCATGGCAGTGGCGAGCATGGCCCTGGCGTTGTTGGTGGCAATGTGGCTGCCCTCCGCCGGTGCTGACGATTAGGCCCTGCCGGCAGCGGTCTCGTCGGCCCGAGAGCTACCCGCCAGGCGAATGAAATCTTCGTGGATTTCGAACCAAACGCTGTGGAAGCTGTCGACGATGGGCGATGCGAAGAAGCGGTGATCTCCCGACCGGATGTGATCCATCGCGGCATGAAGCCTCGACGTGTAACGCGAAAGGCGATGGAGTTTGGCTGCCAACGGATTGAGCCAAGACGCCGCGGATTTGGTGAGGTCGGATAGATCCGTAATGACGCGTTCGTCGTACTCGGCGTCGGCGTGATCATTGGCGGCCATTGAACCGTCGGCCGCCTCGACCAACTGCCAGCGTGTGACGATGGCTTTCACCATGTGATCGAGAGGCAGAAACGAGTCGAGCGCTTCTTTGGAGATTTCTGGCCCCAGCTTCTCGATGTCGTCGGCGAGGTGCAGATTGGACGCCGACACTCCACTCTCGGTGAGGCGGAGCATCAGACCGACAGCTTCGACGGTGCCGTCGCTGGTTAGTTGATCGAGAACTTCGGCTACCGCAGGCACCTCCGCCAGCGTGGCCTTGGCCACAGAATCCGCCGACACGAATCCCTTGATCGCCATTACCGCGATGACGTCGTCGCTGGAAATGCTGGTGGCTGCAGGCTCAGCGGCGAGGACGTCGGCAGTGTTGCCGGCGTTGATCTCGATTCCCAGTTCCACCGCCCACTTCAGCAGAGTCAGCGCCTCGGGGATGGTTTCGACCTCGCCCGTTATGTTGCCGACAAATACTTGACCGGTTGAGCCGTCGATGGTGATGGCGTCGCCAACGTGGAGCTTCGTGTCGCCGATCGTGATCTGATCGTCGCCCAAGATCATCTCGGTGGCTCCGACGACGGCTGGAATTCCCCACCCCCGTGCAACAACCGCAGCATGGCTGACGAGTCCACCAGAGGCGGTGAGGACGCCTGCCGCATGGGTCATTCCGTGTACGTCAGAGGGTGATGTCTCGGGTCTCACCAGAATGACGGGCCGCCCGGTGGCAGCCACCCTCTCGGCCCCATCGGGAGTCGTCGCGATCTCACCGCTTGCGACCCCGGGTGACGCCCCAAGGCCCGATGTGAGCGCGACTGCGTCGATCGAGTCCTTGATCGCCCGCGTCGGAGGGTTTCGAAGGTGGTCCTCCACTCTTTCGACAGCCTCCGCCATGCTCAATGGGAATTCTTCGTCCTCTGCCATGTCGAGAGCGATTCTCACGGCAGCCTCAGGGCTTCTCTTCCCGACTCTGACCTGGAGCATCCAGAGCTTGCCGCCTTCGATTGTGAACTCGATGTCGCACAAATCAGAGTGATGGTGTTCGAGAATCTCGGCGAATTTCCGGAGTTGCTCTCCGACAACAGGCAGGTGATCGTCGATCTTGTCGAGTCTCAGCGTCTGGTGGGTTCCTGCCACCACATCTTCGCCCTGTGCGCCGAAAAGCAGGTCGCCGTACAGCGACCTTGATCCCGTGGCCGGATTTCGGGTGAACATGACTCCTGTGGCGGAGTCGGATCCACGATTGCCGAAAACCATGGCTTGCACGGTCACTGCGGTTCCGAGTTGATTGTCTATTCCTTCGTGTTGACGGTAGGTAATCGCCCGATCGCTGTTCCAAGAGCGAAAGACAGCCTCGACGGCCTGCCGGAGCTGTTGCCAAGAGTCGTCCGGGACCTCGTCGGTGTCGACAGTAGATCGGAACATCTCCGTGAACCGTCGGTGACAGTCTTCAGCGAATTCCGAATCGCCAGTGACCTCGGCCAAACCGGCGGTCGATGCTGCCGTTAGACCCAAATTGAGAATGGTGTCCATCATCCCTGGCATGGATGTGGCCGCACCCGATCGGACGCTGACCAGCAATGGGTCCAGCGGATCCCCGAGTCGACGACCGACCGAGAACTCCAACTGGTCGAGATGAACACGAATTTCCTCATCAAGACCGACGGGCCAACCTTCAGCCAAATAGTCGTTGCAGGCATCGGTGGTGATCGTGAAGCCGGGCGGTACGGGAAGGTTCAGCTCTGTTGTCATCCTCGAAAGCCCGAACCCCTTTCCACCCAGCAGTCTTTGCAGCTCGGCCGGGGCGAGTTTGTGTGGGTGATCTAAGGGGTAAACCCGCCTCATGATTCGTCTAGCCTCTGTGTCGTGGGGCCGCCTTCATCGAGGGATTCGGGCCAACGTCCGACAGTGTGACATAAGACAATGTGTGCTGTCATTTGAACCAGCGACACCAACCAGATGGCGTGACCCACCAGCAGGAGGCGAAATGGCTGATCCAACCCCACTAGCGGTCGTTACCGGCGCGGCCGGCGACATCGGAATGGTCCTGTGCGAACGGCTAGCGCATCGTGGCTACCAGCTAGCGGTGGTGGCACGTAACGAAGCATCTGCACAGGCGACCGCGGAGCTATTCCCAGGCTCGATACCGGTGGCGTGCGACCATTCCGATCGCGATCAAGTGTCGGACTTGTGCAACCGGATCGCCGGTGAGTGGGTCGACCGCATCGAGATATTGGTATGTAACGCGGGTGTGATAGTCCCGGGAGACCTGGCGTCTCTCACTCCAGAACTGATCGATATCCATATCGAGGTCAACCTCAGAGCTCCTGCCCAGCTCCTGCGAGCGGCTGCCGAAGTTTGTGTAGCGAGAGGTTCAGGGCACCTCGTGGGGATCGCATCTCTTGGTGGGATCATGCCCATGCCAGGAAGTGCGATGTATTCGGCTTCGAAGTTCGGCCTGCGTGGTTTGCTCTGTGCGTTGAACAACGAAACACACGCAGCAGGTGTGAAGGTGAGCGGCATCTACCCCGGGGCGATCGACACCAAAATGTTGAGATACGAGGCCACCAACGGCGGGAGCGCACTCAATTTCCTCAGCAAGATCCACGATGTCGAGGAGGTTGCTGACGCGTTCGAGAAGGCACTCGACACCGGACGTCTCGAAATCTATGTGCCCTACAGCGAGAGCCTTTCGGCAAGACTCGCTGCAGGGCTACCGTGGATCATTCGGCCGCTGATTCCGTCGCTCAATCGTATTGGTGAGCGTGGGCGCAAGAAGTTTCTGAAGCGGCTGGAGTAACCAGAGGCTTTCAGTCGCTGCGTCGTTGCGCGCTATCAGACTGGAGATGGGCGCGGCGAGCCTTGCGGTTGGGTCCGCCGTTGTTGCCCTTGGTCGATTGTTGTGCCGCGTGACGCCCCTTGTCGCCGGTGCGTGACTTCGACGACGACTTCCCGGCTGGCTTGCGTGACTTGGGCGCACCGTTGCGCTGGCTGCGACCGGATTCGCTGCGCTCGCCACGACCGGATTCGCTGCGCGTTCTCGATCCGCTCCTGGAGGTTGGCCTACCGTCTCGAGATCCTGAGGATGACCGTCGCTGATCGCTGCGACCACGGCTCTTGCCACCGGTAGCTCGCGTGCGTGGACGGCTCGCTGAGCGAGAGCGCTGTGGGCGAGGTGAGTCGGAGATGTATTCCGGCTCCACCGACTGGTTGAGCTCCGGATTTGGTTTCAGCGCATTCTCACGAAGACCCACCGAATCCGGCTCGGTGAACGGAACGTCGAGACCAACCCGACGCTGCATCCGCTTCGTGTCCTTGACCTGGTCGGACTGAATCAGCGACAACACGATGCCGCTCTCTCCGGCTCTGGCGGTGCGGCCGGAACGATGGACGTAGGCCTTGTGATCTTCGGGCGGGTCGTAGTGGACGACCATTGCGACGCCGTCGACATGGATACCTCTGGCCGCTACATCGGTGGCCACCAATGCTTGCACCCGGCCTTTGGCGAAATCGTTGAGAGCCCTGGACCGCTGGCGCTGGCTGCGGCCACCATGAATTGTCTCGGCCTTCACGCCATCGCGCCCGAGTTGCTTGGCTAGGCGGTCGGAGCCATGGCGGGTACGACAGAAGATGATCGCAGGCCACACAGCGTTGACGGCGTGAGAGGTGACTCCAGCCCGATCAGCCTTGTCGACCTTCCAAAATGCGTGGAACGCCGAGGTGATATCGGGGGTCTCGTCGCCGACTTCGTGGCGTAGCGGATTGGTCTGGTAGTCGCGAGTGAGCTTGGCGATATCGCCATCAAGCGTCGCCGAGAAGAGCACCGTCTGGCGCTTGGGTGACGTCTGGTCGAGAATACGGCGAACAGCAGGCATGAATCCCATGTCGGCCATTCGATCGGCTTCATCGAGCACGACTCGGTCGACCATCGAGAGATCAACATGGTTGGAGCTGATGAGGTCTTCGAGACGACCGGGACATGCGACCAGAATTTCGACGCCACGTCGCAGGGCTCGGATCTGGCCTTCGTAACCGACGCCGCCGTACACGGAATGGACGTTGATGGAGCCGGAGAACGTCTTGATCTCCTCGGTGATCTGCTCGGCCAACTCACGTGTGGGTGCGAGGACCAGGGCCCGCGGCCTCTTGGGTTCGGCTTGCTCGACGTTCGCGACGAGCGGGATTCCGAATGCGAGGGTCTTTCCGGAACCGGTCGGGGCGCGTCCGCAGACGTCGCGGCCCGACATTGTGTCTTTGAGCGAGGCGGTTTGGATTTCGAATGGTTCGGTGATGCCGTGCTTGGCGAGCGCATCACAGATCGATTCGGGTACGCCCAGTTGGGCGAAGGTGGTGGACATTATGCTCCTGGCGCGCCGGACGGCGCGCGGGTCTGGGTTCGGAACGCCGCGTGATTTCTACGCGGTCGGGATTCTCTTGGGCTGGTTCACGATGACCGGAAGAACCAACGCCCGTCTGCGAACCCACCGACCGGAGGACCCGGTCGGAGCGCCGCAAATGATAGCGGCGCATTTCGAAAGTCACACGTCGGAGCGTCGGGCAGCTCGTTAAGGTCGACCTGAAGCGTCCACCGATAGGAGTTCCGATCGTGCCCGCCTATCCAAAGCAATTCGAATTCGATGCACTTCTCAATGACGGCCTCAGCATCCATCTCAGGCCGATCCGACCAGACGACATCGACGCACTGGCGATGTTTCATCAGCGACTCGACCCGCAGAGCATCTACAACAGATTCTTCAGCCAGAAGACCGATCTGAGCCCTGAAGAGCTTCGGCATTTCACATCGGTTGATTTCGAGGACCGAATGGCCTTCGTGGCGATCCACGAGGAAGAGATTGTGGCGGTTGGGCGTTACGACGTGATCCCAGAACGCACTGGCGATGAGGTGAAACTCGCCGAGGTGGCGTTCCTCGTGAGAGACGACTTCCAAGGGCGGGGTGTCGGTTCCAGGCTTCTACAGCATCTCGCGGTCTATGGCCGACTGAAGGGCGTGACCGATTTCGAGGCTTATGTCTTGGCCGACAACACCAAGATGCTCCGTCTGTTTCGCAAGTCGGGTTACAAGGTCACGAGTAAGCTCGATACCGGCGTGTTCCGTGTGGAGTACTCGATTGCCCATTCCCTCGAGGCCCGCGAGACAGAGTGGGTGCATGAGAAGAGGGCGGTCAGCGCCTCGATTCTTCCGTTGCTCCATCCGTCGTCTGTTGCTGTGATTGGAGCCAGCCGAGACGACAGTTCGATAGGTGGTCGCCTGTTCAGAAACTTGCTGGTTACGAGCTTCGCCGGGCCGTTGTACCCAATCAACCCAAGTGCCGAGTATGTGCATTCGGTCAACGCCTATCCAACTGTGCGAGATGTGCCAGGTCCCGTCGATCTCGCATTCATCACGGTTCCGGCAGCTGCGGTCCTTGGTGTTCTTGAGGATTGCGGCGAGAAGGGTGTGAAGGCCGTCGTGGTGATCTCAGCGGGTTTCGCAGAGGGTGGCCCCGGTGGCGCCGCGATGGAAGCCGATCTACTTGCCGTATGTCGACGCTATGGCATGCGATTGGTGGGCCCGAATTGCATGGGGGTGCTCAACACCGACTCCACGGTGATGCTTGACGGGCAGTTTGGCCCGACGTTCCCGCCACGCGGCAACGTCGCCATGTCGAGCCAGAGCGGCGCCCTTGGCCTGGCAATTCTCGAACAAGCCACCGACCTTCATATCGGAATTTCGAGCTTCGTCTCGCTCGGCAACCGTGCCGACCTGTCGCCCGACGACCTCCTCCTGTTCTGGGAAGACGATCCGATGAGCGATGTGATTGTGCTCTACATGGAGTCGTTCGGGAACCCGCGACGTTTCGGGCGTCTGGCCCGACGGGTCAGTCGAGAAAAGCCGATTGTCGTGGTCAAGTCGGGCCGAACCAAGGCCGGAGCTCGAGCGGCGGCGAGCCACACCGGGTCTCTCGCGAGTCTCGATGTGGCCGCTGATGCGCTGTTCCGTCAATCGGGTGTGATCCGAACCGACACCCTCCACGAGTTGTTTGACGTGACAGCGTTGTTGGCCAATCAACCGCTGCCGGCGGGCCGTCGAGTCGCACTACTCAGCAATGCCGGCGGGCCGGCGATCTTGGTGGCGGATGCTCTCGAAAGCCTCGACCTGCAGTTGCCAGTTTTCTCAGACGAGTTGCGATCGAAATTGCAGTCCCACCTCCAGCCAGCGGCCTCAACCGGAAATCCTGTCGACATGGTGGCTTCGGCGGGCGCCGATCAATATCACAAATGCCTGTCGCTTCTGCTCGAAACCGACGAGGTCGACACAGTCATAGTGATCTTCATTCCGACCACAGCGGAAGGCAACGAAGAGATCGTGTTGTCGATTCGCGACGCCGTGGAGGAATCGCAATCCGGCAAAACGGTATTGGCTGTCTTCATGGGGTCGGCCGAGGCGACCGACGAGATCACCAAGGCAAAGATTCCCGTCTATCCCTACCCGGAATCTGCGACGCGGGCGCTCGCGGCGGCGGTGCGCTACCGGGAGTGGCGAGATCGGCCAGAGGGCGATTTCGTTGAGTTCGCCGATGTTGATCGCCCCGATGCGGAGTTGGTGCTGCGAAACGCAGTGGCGCGGGGCGGTGATGAGCCTGTTTGGCTCGACGCGACCGAGGTCGATCGGTTGCTTCGGGCTTACGGAATTCGGGGGGCGATCTCGAGGATCGTCCGGACAGAGGACGAGGCGGTGGAGGCGGCAGCGGCGATGGCCGGGCCTGTGGTGTTGAAGGTGTCGTCGCCGACACTGGTTCACAAGTCAGACGTGGGTGGCGTTGCTCTCGATGTCAGCGGTGAGGAGGCGGTCCGCGCAGCGTTTAGGCAGGTCACGTCGGTTGTCGACGATGCTGACGGGGCCCTGATTCAGGAGTATCTCAGCGGTGGTCACGAGGTGATAGTTGGCATGTCGGAGGACTCGCTGTTTGGTCCGCTGATCGTGTTTGGACTCGGCGGAATATTCGTTGAGTTGATGAAGGATGTGTCATTTCGTATCAACCCCCTCACGGATACCGATGCCCAGGACATGCTGTCGGAGGTACGGTCGGCGGAGCTGCTCACCGGATACCGGGGCGCAGACGGTGGCGACACAGAGGCCCTGCAGGATCTGATACTCAGAGTCTCTGCACTAGTGGAACACAACCCTGAAATCGTCGAAATGGATCTCAACCCGGTGAAGGTGTTCGCCCCGGGTGAGGGAGTTGCTGTTGTGGACGCGAGAGTTCGAGTGCGTCGGGTTCCCGGATTCCTCCTGCCGAGCCGCAAGGACATACCTGGCCGATTGGTCTGAGACGAAGACCAAATGGTCAGGTCAGACGGTGGACTGCGCGCGCTTCGGCCAACGCGTCGAGGCCCCTGCCTCCCGATGAGGTCGGGTCACCCTCGAGATCGACGTCAACAAGCGCGGCAAAGGTCGATGTGACTGATGCTTGTAGGGCATCAAGGTCGTATCCGCCTTCCAGAAACATGATCACTCGGTCCGCCGCCGGTGCTGCCTGGACAATCGCTCGTGTCATCGCGCCGTAATCACCGCTCTCGAGACACATTTCGGAGAGCGATTCGCTTCGGTGGGTGTCGTACCCGGCAGAAATGAGTACCCAGTCGGGCTTGAAGCGTTCCATCAGTGGAATGACAAGGTCGGAGATCACCCGCAGGTAGATGTCGCCGGTCGCTCCCGGAGGTAGTGGGACGTTGGCCGTTGTCCCCGGCGCGTCGTGCCCGCCGGTATCGGTGACGGCTCCGCTGTCGGGAAATAGCGGCGACTGATGTATCGACACGTACATCACCGAGGGGTCGTTCCAAAACGTCTGTTCGGTGCCGTTGCCATGGTGAACGTCCCAGTCGATGATCACGACTCGTTGATCATCGGCTGCGAGATGCGCGGCGGTGATTGCAATGTTGTTGAATACGCAAAACCCCATTCCCATATAGGCAAACGCATGGTGCCCAGGGGGGCGTACCGCCACAAAACCCGATCGACCGGTGCCACGCCGAAGCGCTTCAACCATGTCGAGGCCAGCCCCGGCGGCAGCTACAGCCGCGTCATAGGACCCCTCCGACACGAATGTCTCTGGGTCGAGTGGGCCGCCGCCCCGCTCACACAGAGACTTCACCGACGCTACGTAGTCCGGGGTATGGACCCGAAGAAGGTCGGCATCAGGAACGCTGGACGCGTGATTGATTACCTCTACAAACTCAGCAATTGCAGCAGACGACGCCGCGGCTCGAATCGCGTCGAGCCGTGCGGGTCGCTCTGGCCATCCGTTACCCGGACGGTGCTGATCACAGATATCGGGGATCGCCACGAGGAGTTTTCGCATGGTTTTTGAAAGCCTAGACAGCCTCTTGGTCGCTCACATTCGAAACAATGTGCTCATCAGCGGGTGATGCTGAGCTGGTGTCGAGCAAGATGGCCGCTAACGCCAGTGCTGCGATCGACATGATCACGGTGGGCATCCAACTTCCAGAAATATCTCGCATCAGCCCGCCGAGGAACGGGCCGAGTCCGCCGGCGATTCCGAATGCTGCTCCCTGCATTCCCATCAAAAGCCCGAGATCACCTTCGTCGAATTTTGAGCGTGCATACATGGCCTGAAGTGGGCTGCTGGCGCCAAGGGCAGCACCGGCGATCACGCCATAGGCGATACCGGTCGGGACTGAGCCGATGAGCAGAAATGCCACACCCACAGAACTGATCGCAAATGATGCACGTAACAGTTCGCCGGTTCCGTGCCGCTCGACCGCGCCGGTGAGCCCGACCCTTCCGAATATCTGACAGAAGCCCCGCAGGCCGCCGATGGCGCCAGCGGTGCCAAGTCCGACCCCGGCGCTCGTGAGGATCGGCACTTGGTAGACAAGCACGGAGGAGAACGCCATGCCGGCGATCCCGTAGACGAGAAGCATTCGCCGGATCGGTGACTGGGCGAGAGCGGCCCGCATCGCGGCTACGGGGTTTGCGGTCGGCCCCTCGGAGTTGGTGCTGGCCCCGCCTCGTGCGACGACGGTCGCGATGGATGCTCCGGCGATGGCTAGAAGTGCGAGAATCCTCGCCGCGGTGCGCCAATGCCACTGCGTGACCAGCCAAGCCGTCAATGGCAGGTAGATGGGGCTGCACAGCGCCCCGATCACGGTGACGACGGCGATGGCCTTGTCGGGCCGGTCGGGGTGGAATCTGGCCGCCGCTGCCGTGGTGATGTGGTAGAAGCCGGTGGCGCCGATGACTCCTGCACCCACGGCGTAGAGAGATCCGAACAAGATTGGGTTGTGCGCCCACGTCGCAGCCAGCAAGAGCCCGCCACCGGCGGTGGCTTGCACACCAAAGGTTCCGGCTCCACCAAAACGATCGAGAAGTCGTCCGCCGAAAAATGCTCCGACACCTGACATGATCTGTGCCAACCCGAAGGTGACGCCAAGACTGGTGGTGCTCCAACCCATGTCGGCGTGGATCGGATCGATCAACACTCCGAACCCATAGAACCACGACCCGTAGGCGGTGATGGTGAGAAGGCCGAGCGCGGCGACATTCGACCATTCACTGTTGGGGTTACGTCGGCGGCGAGTTGCCAAGATCAGATTTCCACGACTGCCAGACCGAGTTGGTCTGCCAATGCCCGTAGTTCGGGGCGCACGTCTCCATACGCGATTCCATAGTGATGCTCCAGGCCCTCCGACATCACAGTCGAGAGCGTGTCGTCGACAGGTCGATCGAGCCGAGCCACACCGGCGGTGCCGCTGAATGCCAGCGGCGCTTTGACCATCTCTCCTCCTCCGACAACGATTCGCTGGGTACCTGCCGACTGACTAAGTCGGGCCAATGTGAATCGCCCCGGCTTGAGCGGAAACTCGTTGAGCAGCGGCTTGTGTCGATTGCTGTGAAGAGCCGCAGACGGGACGGAGTCGGGATCGGCGAGAGACATAGGCGCCAGACCGCAGTGCCAGAAGACAGCAGTGTTGTCGCTTCGGTCCAGATCGACCAGGTCGGCGATGAACGTCGGCGCATCAACCAGCCATTGGAGGATCAGCCCGGTGACAGCGCCGTAGGCGTCTGCTTCGCAGCAGGCCGGCACGCCGGCCTCTGTGAGCATCGATTGGGGAGTGCACGCCGCCGCGCCGAACTCGGTGAAACACTCCGGCCAGCAGCGTGTGGCGATGGCGTCCCATTTCTCTTCCTCGACGAGGTCGCGCAACCCGAGGTGGAGTCGAAGGCTCTGTGACAACGACGACTGGTCGAGGTCGGCGATACCTGTGAGGTCCGATGACACCTTGATCTTCAGGTCATCGACCCTGGAGTCGGCGGCGGCGGTGGCTCGATCGAAGAGGCGGGGGAGCGCCACTGCGGTAGCTGTCACGCCGGTCGATTTGTGTAGGTCAGCGGGGTTGTAGGCACATGGCTCGAATCCGGTGGGCCGGTCTCCGATGATCCCCACCCTCGACTGAGCGAGCTTTCTTCGTACGTTGGCTGCCCGCTGCGATACCAGGTCGCTGGCGGTGACGTCGACGTGGTTCGGATTTCGCTGCGGTTGTGAGGTTCCGAGCGCAATTTCCAATTTGGAGCGTGCCATGAGGTCGGAGGGGTGACGAAAGACCCAGCGATAGTCGGTATCTCGTCGGCGCAGCACGTATCCCGCCAGGTTGATTCCACACAGCGAGTTGAGCCGAAGCCGCCCGCCCGTGCGATCCTCCGGGAAAGCCCACAAGACGATCGGCGCATCAGTGGTGTCGGCCAGCGCCGCCGCCGGCGTCGAATCAGCGAAAGTGGCTTGTATCAAAACCAGCCCGTCGATTTCTGCATCGGTCCACGAATTTGCGGCTTTGGCGACCGAATCTGCATCCATCAACAACTTGGGTGATCCGATCAGATCGGGGTCGATCTCAGAGAGAAGATCGAATGCGGCCTTGGCGGTCGCCTGGGCCAAGTCGACATCAAATGTGGGCCTGGCGATCGCGGCTACAGCGATGTGCATCAGTCGGCCTCTTTGAAGTTGTTGTAGGCGCTACGGAAATTTGCACCGGATCCGGCCAATTCTGGTCCGGTGGGGCCAAAGCAGATGTGGGAACTCCACGGCGTGGCTTTGGCATCCGTGAGGCGATTGAGGTCTGCCATGTAGGGGACGCCAACGGAACGCAGGTCACCTCTCATGGCTTCGAGGTCGGGGAAGCTCTCGAAGGCTTCCCACCAGATGGCGCGGCCTGCCAGGTAACCGCTTGCTCCAGCGTTGTATGCGTGGGAAAGAATCCTCCGGAACGCATCTCTTTGTGCACCGGCGGACAACATCACCCATGGACGCCCGGCCAGACGTCCCATTTCAACGAACATCTTGGATACATCGTCGGCGCCTGGGGCATCTGAGTCGAGGTCGGGCACGTCGGCCGCGTTTACTGGAGACTCGAGTTTGAACAGGTCGATACCGAACTCCGGGCCGCTGAACGCTGCAATGCTTTCAAGGACGTGATCGGCGCGTTTGCCGGGCTGCTCGACATAGTCGGTTGTGTGGCCCGATTCTCCCAGCAGCGGGTACACGAGCAGTTCAAACACGAACGGGATATCGAATCGTCGACAGGCATCACCGATGTTGGCGACGAACTGTTTCTGATGTTCGTTCACCTCATGTGATGCATCCGGTCGATACCAAGCGAGCACCTTCACAGCATCCCCGCCGACGCGTTTGATCTTCGTGACGCTCCAATCGTTTATTTCACTCGACAGGCGACCCCCTGGGGTCTCATCGAATACGGAGTCCTCAAGGGTGACCAGCAGCCCTTTGGAGGGTGGTACCGACCCGATGGCGGCGGGGTAGGCGAAGTGAGGGTCGAGGAGCAGGGCCGATGACTCGGCGGCCAACTCTTCGACGAGAGCAGCCTTGACGGCGCAGACGTCGTCGTAGGGCGCCTCGGTGGTGCCGCGTCTTTCGGCTATGAGGTTCTTGATGGGTGGACGTTGGTCGACGGCGGTCATCTTGAACCGGCCATTGTTGTCGGCGAGGCGACGCAGACCCCAGAGTTTTCCAGCGCTCAGTTCCATGATTCGTGCTCCTTGAGAAATGTTTCGACTTCGGCACGGTTGGGTGTTCCGGCTCGGCCGCCGGACCTGGTGCATTTGATGGCGGAGGCCGCTGAGGCGAACCTCAGAGCATCCTCGGTCGGTTTGCCCTCCACGAGTGCTACCGCAAAGGCTCCGTGGAACACGTCGCCTGCACCGAGGGTGTCGACCACATCAACCTGGAAGGCCGGCATGTGGCGAAGGCCGTTGTCGTCGAGCCAGTAAACGCCGTCGGCTCCGGCCGTGGCAGCCACCCACGCATCGGTATGGGACCTGACGCCCCGCAACGCCTCGAGTGGGTTGTCGGCACCCGTGAACTCGGTCAAGGTCGGAAGCGCAAATACGATATGGCTGGCGGCAGCGAGAATGGATATGCCGTCGTTGTGAGTTGGGTCGTGATCGCAGTCGACTATCGCCGGAATCCCAATCAGGCGCGCCGCTGAGAGGGCGGCTATAGCTCCTTTTGGCCACCGCATGTCGACCAGGACAGCGTCGGAGCCGGCCAACTCGTCGCCGGATGGAGGACTACCAACTTCAAACAGAAGCGGATCGGAGTGATTGACGATGAGCCGTTCGCCAGACGAATCGACCAGCACGAACGACAAAGGAGACGCTGCTCGTGGCACACGCCGGACTCTGCGGGCGTCGACTCGTGAGGCTTCCATACCGTCGACAATTCGTTGCCCAGTCGGGTCGCCCCCGACGCAGCCCACGAATCTGGCGTCGCATCCGAGGGCTGCTACGGCGACGGCAGCGTTGGCGGCTACTCCGCCCCCAATTTCTCGTGTGGACGTGGCGCGATACTTGCCGGGCTCGGTCGGGAGGTGGTCCACCGTCATCACGACATCGAGAACGGCGATTCCGACAGTGGTGATCGCGCTCATCGATGCGATGTTACGGCAGCTCCGGTCATTCGACGTAGCGGCGGGCGCGAGTCTTTTTGCCCCTTACCGTTGTGGCTTGTAGCGCGGCTACAACTGCATCGACTGATTCCTCCGGCACACCCACTATGGCGAAGTTGTCGGAGATGCGGATCGGTCCGATCTCGCTTCCCGAGAGGTTGGTCTCGTTGGCGATGGCGCCCACCAGATCGCCCGGACGTATGCCGGCCTTACGGCCGAGGCTGACAAATACGGATCCGCTTCCTGGCGTAGGCGCGTTGTCCCCTCCCTTGCGATGCTGCTTGGGCGAATCATGACGGTCGCCTTTGCCGCGCTTCTCGCGCTTCCGATCCGAAACTTCGGGGATCTCGACGTTGTCGATGGTGGCGCCGCGAGCTTCGTGGTAGAGCCTTATGGTGGCGAGCGCGATATTGCGGTCGCTATCTTCGCCCGCCAAGCCGTTGAGGACCGCGTAATAGTCATCGAGGTCGTCGGCGGCGAGTGACTCTCTGACAGCTTCGACGGTGACCTCAATCTGACGGGCTCGCAGATCGGCGACGCTGGGAACTTTCTCGACTGCAATTGTCTGCTTGGTGAGTCGTTCGATGTTGGAAAGCAGCCGGCGTTGTCGTGGCTCGGCCAAGGTGATGGCCACACCGGTGCGGCCGGCCCGCCCCACCCTGCCAATGCGATGCACGTAACTTTCGGGGGCCGACGGAACTTCGTAGTTGACAACGTGAGTGAGTGTGTCGACATCGAGTCCTCTTGCCGCGACGTCGGTGGCGATCAGGAGTTCGGCGGTGCCGTCTCTGAGCCGACCCATCACCCTGTCGCGCTGTGCTTGGTCCATGCCACCATGCAGCGCCTCGGCCCGATATCCGCGGCCGGTCATGGTGACGGTGAGCTGGTCGACTTCGGTGCGAGTACGGCAGAACACGAGAGCCGCGGTGGGTGATTCAATGTCGAGCACGCGGCCGAGAGCGGAAGGTTTGTCTGATCGGTTGACGTAGTAGACGGTTTGGCGGATCAGGGCGGTCTGCTCTGACGTGTCACCCGCTCCGATGCGAATAGTGATCGGGTCGTGTTGATGCCGTTTGGCGATGGAGTTGATTCTCTGCGGCATGGTGGCAGAGAACATGACCGTCTGGCGGTCGTCGGGGGTGGCCTCGAGGATCTTTTCGATGTCTTCGGTGAACCCCATGTCGAGCATTTCATCGGCCTCGTCAAGGACAACCGTGCGAACCGCATCCAGCGATAGCGATCCGCGGTTGATGTGGTCGATGGCCCGTCCTGGAGTTGCTACAACCACATGGACTCCCCGCGACAACGCCTTGAGCTGGCGGACGATTGGCTGACCTCCATAGATGGGCAGGACTTCCGCCCCCTGGCTGCACCCGTACTTGAACATGGCTTCGCTCACTTGCATCGCCAACTCCCTTGTGGGGACGATGACCAGCGCGACCGGTTCGCGTGGTGTGTCGCGATCTATTCGGTTGAGGATCGGAAGGGCAAACGCGGCGGTCTTCCCAGTGCCGGTGGCGGCCTGTCCGAGCAGGTCCCTACCTTTGAGCAGAGGAGGAATGGACTCGCGTTGGATCGGAGTTGGATCTTCGTATCCGAGGGTGACGAGAGATTGGAGAAGCTCGTCTCGTAAGCCCAGACTTTCGAAGCCCGATGGCTCCGTGGTGGGTGGCTGTATATCGTTCACATCCCATTGTGCCCGGCGGGGTCGGTCACCGCGTCGCTAGATCAATTTTCGGTGGTATCGATGTGAGCTTCGCTATCCCTCCATATGGCCGAGACGATTGAAGTATTGGTGCCGTTGCTTAGCTTCACTGAGAGATTGAGCGCCGTGTTTCGCGACTGCGAGGACGTGTATCCGGAATTCGGTGTGATTGATACCACCTCGACCAACGTGGGCGAAAACGAGATCACCATCTGGCCCCCAATCGTGGTGATCAGTTTGGTGTTATTGCTCGGCGTTGTGGTTGTGGTTGATGTCGTTGTTGGTGTCGTGGTAGCCGGTGCCGGGGTGGTGGTCACGGTCGGTGTGACAGCGGTAGGTGCGGACGTCGTTGTCGGCACAGGCGCAGATGTCGTTGTCGGTAATGCCGTAGTGGTTGGGCTGAGTGCCGCTGGTTCGGAGATCGGGGCAACGGAGATCGTCGG
The DNA here is from genome assembly GCA_041687805.1 of Acidimicrobiales bacterium. GTDB lineage: Bacteria > Actinomycetota > Acidimicrobiia > Acidimicrobiales > Aldehydirespiratoraceae > SZUA-87. The sequence continues at coordinate 974 of JBDNJK010000073.1, read as the reverse complement.
GGGATCTGAGATGTGAATCGGTTGTGAAGCTTCGCCCAGTGCCAAAGCCGGCGGTGACGCTCAGAGCGGTGAGGGCAGCGGCGGTTGCGGCGGTGCCACCGGTGGATGCGATGGTCGAGGCAGTTTGGGCAAGTCCCGGGAATTGACTGATCCACGCAACCGATCCGGCCACGGCGTTGATCTTTCCGTCGCCCACGTTGAGAAACGCACGCACCACATCGGGGTCAAACTGCGAACCCGCATTTGCAGCGATCTCGGCGCGAGCTATCTCTGGCGAGGATGGTGTCTTGTAGGACCGAACCGCCGTCATCACGTCATAGGCATCAGCGACAGCGACTATTCGGCCACCGAGTGAGATCTCCTCACCGGCCAACCCGTTCGGATATCCACCGCCATCGAATCGTTCGTGGTGGTCGGCTGCGGCTCGGATCCATCCACCGAGCCATGGAGTGAGCGGGGCCAGCAGTTCGCCGCCGAGCGCCGGGTGCGAACGTACTTCGGACCATTCCTCATCTGTTGGTTTCCCTGGTTTCGACAGGATGTCTGCGGAGACCTGAAGTTTTCCGACGTCGTGCAAGAGAGCGGCCCAGTGAAGCTTTTCCCGATCGGAATCGGGGAGGCATTTCTTCAGCTATCAGATCGCTGTTGGCCCTCACCCGTTCCGAATGTCCTCGCGTCAGCCTGTCGTGGTCGTTCATTCGTGCCACGAGCGCCAACAGCGTCTCGGCGCCAGTTACGAGATCGACCTGGTCGGGTCGCGCATCTCTGCTAGTCGTTTCTCGAGGTGGCGGGTAGTGCCCGTCCGAAGAGCCACTCCGAATCGATGTGGCGCGCGGTCGGGAACACGAGGGAGACCTTGAACAGCGCGGCAAGTGGCAGGAATCTTCGTGCCCCCCGATCCATGATCCGCAAGGTGACGAACGCGACCACAACCGCTCCAGCAAACCATGCGATGGTGCCGATGAGGCCACTAG
>JBDNJK010000010.1:0-4402 GCA_041687805.1 Acidimicrobiales bacterium | reverse complement strand
CCATGGGAGCCCGACGGTGAACCTCTTCAACGTGATCATCGCCACCATCGCCGCTGTCGTGATGATCAAAATCGGCCTGGCAATGCTCCGCGGGCTGGCACGGCCCATTCCCGAGCCACCGCCGGCGGGTGAACTCCGCAAGGTCAAAATCGCCTACCGATGCAGCATTTGCGGCGCCGAGGTGCGGATGACAATCGCCCCCGACGAGGATCCCCAGGCGCCTCGTCATTGTCTCGAAGACATGGATCTCGTAGCCCCGGTCGAGTAACCGCGAGGTGCCGACATCGTCTGGGCATGGCCGACCGACCGATCAGCCCCTATCCTCGTCTCCATGACTGAGAAGCCGATCAAGCGCAGGGTGCAGAGCGGAAGGGTTACCCCCAAGGGCACCCACCCCGACGGATACACCCCGAGTTCGATGTCGCACACCGGCTTCAACACTCAGCCACCCAGCCCGGCATGGGTGCCGGTGCTGATGTTCGGCTTGATGGGGCTCGGCATCGTTGTAATTCTGCTCAACTACGTCGGGTCACTGTGGACGACCAACAACGGCATTTTGCTGGTCGGGTTGGGAATGATCCTCGGAGGAATCATCACCGCCACCCAATATCGCTGACAACTCAGCGCTGACAACTCAGCGCTGACAACTCAGTCGAAGTTCTCCCAATAACGGCTCGGCATCGGGCCGCGTTGGTTGAGGTATTTGGAACCGAGCTTCCCGGAGCCGTAGGGCGTCTCCGCTGGCGTGGTCATTTTCTGGAACGAGATCTGCCCGATTTTCATACCCGGATAAAGGGTGATGGGCAGATTCGCCACGTTCGACAACTCAAGCGTGAGCTGACCCTGGAAGCCGGCATCAACAAATCCAGCAGTGGAGTGAATGAGAAGTCCGAGTCGGCCGAGACTCGATTTTCCCTCCAGACGTGCCACCAGATCGTTGGGCACCTCGACCCTTTCGAGCGTCGACCCGAGCACGAACTCACCCGGGTGAAGCATGAACGGATGATCGTCGTCGGCTTCGATCAGTTGCGTGAGTTCTTCGAGATTTTGCTTCACATCGATGTGCCCCATCGTGTGGTTGCGGAACACCCGAAACCAGCTGTCGAGCCGAAGATCAACCGACGATGGCTGTAGCCCCTTGGGATCGAGCGGGTCGATGACGATCCGGCCTGCATCGATGTATTCGCGAATGGTCTGATCGGAGAGGATCACGATTTTTCTCCCGTTTTGGTTGCATGGAGTGGGGTGGGCACGTCGTCGGGATGGACCTCGACCGGACCGCTACGGTCGGGACGGATTGGCGGGCGAGCTACGTCGTCACCAAGCAGTTCCATCTGATCGCCAGTAGCAGCACGAGCACCTTGCATCCAATGGCGCCTACACAACAGGTCGTAGGTGACCTCACCCGCGGACGGGCCCGTGGTGTCGCCGACGACCTTCAACAGGCCTGACACCACCTGCACGCCGTCGACGAAGCGGGCGTTGTGGGTTGCCCGCTCACCACACCTGCAACGAGCCTCCACCTGAATTTCGGTTCGGATGTCGGCCAATTCAAGCAAGCGAGCCGTGGCCGGGAACAACTCTCCCTGGAAACTTGTGAGCAGACCGAACGCATAGACGTCGACACCCAACTCGTCGACCACACGAGCGAGTTGTTCGCACTGCGACGGCTCATAGAACTGGGCCTCGTCGCAGATCATCGCGTCGACATGTCCAGCGGAGTTGACCCGTTGGCGAGCCAGTTCGAACAGGTCGGTGGCGGCATCGACTATCTCTGCATCGGCCGACACACCCAACCGGCTCGACACCTGACCGCCACCGCGGTCGAGTTGCGTGGTGAGGATCGTGGTGAGACCCCGCGCTCGCAGGTTGTAATGGATCTGCAGGACCTGCGTGGACTTGCCCGAGCCCATGGTTCCGAATGTGAATCGAAGTTCGGCCATCGAGCGGACTGTACACGGATCGGATCGTTCGTTCCCTGACGGCGATTATCCCGCCCAACTCTGCCCTCCGGCTGTCTTGCGGTAATGATCCCGGGAGGGCAGATTTGCCTTGAAGCGCCATCGCTAAGGACCAACCGAAATGACCCACCCCGACCTTGAGGCCGTCAACGCCAACAGCCCGGTCCGATCGATCACATCGTTCGAGCCGCTACGAGGCGACCCCGACGACGATGGAGCTGCGTTGGCTCGCAGAATGACCGATGCCCATTGTGGGGCGCTACTCATCGACGACGCTGAAGGCGCCACCGGAATTGCCACCGAACGAGACATCGTCAGGGCGTTGGCCGCGGGTTCGGCCGACAAGCCTGCTGTCGACCTGATGTCACGCGATCTCATTATCGTCTCAGGCGACATGTCGATAGCCGATGCTGCCCTCACAATGCACCAAGCCGGGGTGAGGCATCTTGCAGTCGACAGAGGTGACGGCGTGCTCGGAATCACCTCGATTCGCGATCTGATAGAACCGATTCTCGACACGATCGACGGTTGACAGCGCTACGATCGGCGCCTCCTGCGGGTGTGGTTCAATGGTAGAACATCAGCTTCCCAAGCTGATAACGCGGGTTCGATTCCCGTCACCCGCTCCAAGCAAACTAGCTGGTCAGAAGCTATTTCTGCAGATAATGCTGGACTCTCCACCAGGTCTTGTGCCTACAGTGTGCCTAGAACATCCGGCACCAGAAGGCAGCGACGGTGGCCACGAGACCCTTCGGGACAATCCGCAAACTGGCGAGCGGCCGCTACCAGGCGCGCTATTGGCGTCTCGGCAAACAGGTCAGCGCCGACACGACATTCGCCTCCAAGGCCGAGGCTCGGGAGTGGTTGGCTCAAACGGAGACCGATATCGGTCGCGGTGAGCATGTCGACCCGACGGCCGGGCGCGAACTGTTCGGAGTGTTCGCTGCTCGGTGGCTCGAGCAACGTGACCTTCGGCCGAGGACACGTGACACCTACGCCTCGCAACTGGCCCACATCCTCGCCGAATTCGAAGCAGTGGAGCTGGGGAAAATCACCCCGGCCGATACTCGGGCATGGCACGGCCGGCTGACGAAGACCGACCTTCACTCCAACACGGCGGCGAAGGTCTACCGGCTGTTCCGGACGATGATGGGCACAGCGGTCGACGACGGACTGATCCGGACCAACCCGGTACACATCAAAGGCGCTGCGGTCGAGCGATCCATAGAACGCCCCGCGCTCGACTGGGACGACGTGCAGCGAATCGCCGAGGCCATCCACCCCAAGTTCAGCGCACTCGTGTGGGTCGGTGCGACTTCCGGATTGCGCTTCGGTGAGCTCACCGGGCTCACTCGTCGCCACGTCGACCTCAACGAGCGCACGCTGCGGGTCGAACAGGCACTCGCGTTCATCCGTGGCAAAGGCCCAACGCTCGGGCCGCCGAAGTCCGCGGCCGCGCATCGAACCGTCACGATCCCAGCGAGTGCGGCCGATCTTCTGGCCGGCCACATCGCGACGTTTGTCGACGACACTCCCGAGGCATTGGTGTTCACGTCCGTGAAGGGCGGGCCGCTACTCAACCGCTACTTCTCCCCGTATTGGAAACGAGCTCTCGATGGCGCCGGTCTCGACAGCGGAACCCGCTTCCACGACCTCCGCCACCTAGCGGGCACGTCAGCTGCGACGGCAGGAGCGTCGCTGCGCGAGATCATGGCGAGGATGGGTCACGCCTCATCCGATGCGTCGCTGCGGTATCTCGCCGCATCTCAGCGGCGGGACGGCGAGATCGCCGACGCCATCGAGAAACGGATGACCGGTGATCTGCGGGGAGGATGAGCCACCGAGAAATCCTGGGGTCCGCGCAACATTTCGGCTCTGCCAAGACTGTGAACATCTGTGGGCAGGAGTTCAATGACCGATCAGCCGCCTAGTGCAGGTGAGACTCTGTTCGAGGCGACATACCGAGAGCATGCCCCTGCACTCACGCGAGTCGCCTTCCTGATCACCGGCTCCAACGCCGCCGCCGAGGACGCTGTGCACGAGGTCTTTATCCGATGCGCCGGCCGATTCCATGAGATCGATCATCCACGCAGCTATTTGAGAGCGGCGGTGGTCAACGAATGTCGGACGCAGTACCGCCGCTATATGCGGGGCCGGATCCTCATTGAACGCCGCGAGAGCGAGGATCTGCCGTACGAGGTGATTGAGACTCTCGACGCGCTCCAGATGCTCGACGTGCGAAAGAGGGCTGCGATCGTGCTCCGCTACTTCGTCGACATTCCCGAAGAAGAGATCGCCGACATCCTCGGGTGCAGACCATCCACGGTTCGCAGCCTGATTCGACGCGCCCTGATCGACCTACGTGAGGTTCTGAAATGATCAACACCGAATTCGAGGACGAGATCAGGCACCGTCTAGGCCGCGCCGCGGCCCACGCTAGT
>JBDNJK010000072.1:0-8790 GCA_041687805.1 Acidimicrobiales bacterium | reverse complement strand
TTCTCCCCCGAATTCGCCAGAGCGGTCGACGGCCCCGAATGGATGACTGAGCGACGCGTCGCTGCGGCCAGCGCACTGAGCGATGCCGAAGTGCCCACCACCGCATTGGAAGAGTGGCGTTACAGCCCCATCGACAAGCTCGATCTCGACAGCTTCAGCCCGGCCTCCGGGTTGGCCGATCCGCCAATGGTGCCGCTTCATGTGGAGCCGGCTGCCATCGTGAGAGTCGTCAACGGCAGGATCGTCACTATTGAAATAGATGATGACGTTGCTGCGGCCGGTGTCAGTATTGGTTCGCTCGCGTCCCATGATCGTGGAGCGGAATTCATAGGCCGGGTTGCTGATGGTGCACCCGACTATTTCACTCGGCTCAACGATGCGTTTGCCCCCGACCCGGTACTAATCCACATTCCTCGCGGCGTGTCCGTCGACAGGCCCGTGGTCGTCAGCAACCACGCTGCCGGCGACGGCATGGCGATATTTCCTCGCCTGGTGGTTCGCCTTGAGGCGGGTTCTCATGTCAACGTTCTCGAACGTCACACTTCTGATGCCGGCGATAAATTGTTGGTTTGTCCGGTAGCCGAGTTCGATGTCGATCAAGAAGCACGGCTGGGATATCTCAACATCCAGCAGTTGTCCACTACTGCGTGGCAGATCGCCAGTCAGGTAGCTCGAATAGGTGGCCAGGCCACTCTCACCGCGGCGACCGCGGGTCTTGGTGGTGCCTATGCCCGTACCCGAGCCGACACCCGGCTGATCGGTCGTGGTGCCCACGGTGATCTTCAGGCCCTCTATTTCGCCGACGGCGAGCAGTCACTCGATTTCCGTACCTACCAGGATCATGTTGCGGCGGACACCAGCTCCAATCTGTTGTTCAAGGGTGTCGTCGGGGGGCGTTCTCGCAGTATCTACACCGGTCTGATCCGGGTCCGTCCCGGCGCACGCGGCACCAACGCATTCCAGACCAATCGCAATCTCAAACTGGGTCCGGACGCATGGGCGGAATCTGTGCCCAATTTGGAAATCGAGAACAATGATGTGAAGTGCAGCCACGCCTCATCGGTCGGTCCGGTCGATGAAGATCAGCGCTTCTACCTCGAAAGTCGCGGTGTGCCAACCGCTGAGGCCGAACGCCTGATTGTTGGCGGCTTCCTCGATGAAGTCCTGCAGGCACTTCCGGTGCCCGCAGCGGTGCCGTCGCTTCGAGCAGCACTGGCAGCTCGAGTGGCCGATGTGACCAACGCGGGAGTAGACGATGACTGACCACAAGGTGCTGCGCCTCGATGAGATTGACGATGGTGCGGCCCGCAAGGTCGAGGTTGACGGTCGTCTGCTGGCGCTCGTGCGCTTGGGTGATTCTGTATACGCCATAGGCGATACGTGTAGCCACGACGCGGTGTCGCTGTCTGAGGGCTACGTCGATGCCGACGAGTGCACCATCGAGTGTGAGCGCCACGGTGCATCGTTCGACCTCGCGTCGGGCGTACCAACAAGCCTCCCGGCGGTCAAAGCGGTTCCCACTTATGAGGTCTCTGTGATCGACGGCGACATATGGGTGTCGATCACCCAGATCAGCGAGAAGGTGTCATGAGCGAACTGGTGATCGAAGACCTTCGGGCGTCTGCCCACGGCAAGGTGATCCTTGAGGGCGTCAACATGGTCGTTAGATCCGGTGAGGTCCACGCCATCATGGGGCCGAACGGATCCGGCAAATCGACTTTGTCTCATGTCCTTGCCGGCCGCCCTGGATATGAGGTCCTAGGTGGATCTGCGAAGATCGACGGGGTCGAATTGCTCGACCTGCTGGCCTGGCAACGCGCCGAAGCCGGTCTATTTCTGGCCATGCAATACCCGACGGAGGTCCCTGGCGTGGCGCTCGTCGACATGCTGACGGCATCTTGCAGCACATCGTCGAATCCGGACGAGATCTACGCATCGTTGAAGACCGAAGCTGAACGGATCGGCTTTGATGAGAAATTCCTCGAACGACCCCTCAACGTAGACCTGTCGGGTGGTGAGAAGAAGCGAAACGAGACGCTCCAAATGGGAGTGCTAAAGCCGAAATTCGCGATTCTCGACGAGCTCGACTCGGGTCTCGACGTGGATGCTTTGCGCATGGTGAGTCGCAGAGTCGAAGCGGAAACCGGCGAGTCTGGGCTTGGGGTGATCGCCATTACCCACTACAGCAGACTGTTCGAACAACTTCACCCGGATGTTGTCCACATCTTTGCCAAGGGCCGGATCCTCGAGACTGGAGGGCCCCAGTTGGCCGACGAGCTGGAGAAATCTGGATACGAGCGATGGGTTGGTACCAAAGACAAGGCCGCCAGCCAGCCAACCGGCGGAGATACATTCGCTGACCCACTGGCCTGACACGAGGAACTGATTTTCCATGACGATTTCAGCATTACTCACCGATGAGGAGACCACCTCGCTATTGAACGACCACCCGTTGTGGGAGGTCGACGAGAATGCGTTGCGCCGGACATTTGAGTTTGCCGATTTTATAGAGGCATTCGGCTTCATGACCCGCGTCGCTCTCATTGCCGAGAAGCGATTCCATCATCCGGAGTGGAGCAACGTGTGGTCGCGCGTGGTGATCCGGATCACTGACCATGAAGCCGGCGGTATCTCCAGTCGAGACGCGGCGTTTGTCGAAGCGGTCGATCGCCTGCTCGACGACTAACAGACGTCTTTCACTCAGCTGGCTGGGCCTCATCGAGCGCCTGCGCCAGAGTGTTCCAACCGAGTGTTGCGCACTTGATGCGAACCGGAAATTTCACTACACCGCGCAGCGCTTCGAGATCTCCCAGTTTGACCGGGTCGCCAATCTGCTCACCGGGAGTGTGATCGTCGTTGTCGCCGCCGAGTTCGTCTTCGTGAATCGACATCATTGCCTTGAACGCAGTGATGATCCGCTTGGCGTCGCCGATGGTCTTGCCTTTGATCGCCGCCGACATCATCGATGCGGACGACTGACTTATCGAACAGCCTTGCCCGCCAATAGCGACATCACTGATGACCCCTTGGTCGTCGACATCGATGTAGACAACTATTTCGTCGCCACACAGCGGATTGAATCCCTCGGCGCGTGTCGCTGGGGGAGACTCGAGTTGTCCACGGTTCCGCGGGCTGCGGTAGTGATCGAGAATTATTTCGCGGTAGAGATCTTCAAGCCCTGGCATGACGGTGGCTCCTAGAATGAGAATATGTCGGCGGCCTTTTCGAGTGCATCGGCAAGAGCATCGATGTCGGACTCGGTGTTGTAAATGTAGAGCGATGCCCTTGATGAAGCGGGCACCCCGAGCACTCGCATCAATGGCTTGGCACAGTGGTGGCCTGCCCTCACGCAGACTCCGGCCTCGTCGAGGACCTGTGCCACATCGTGGGGATGCACGTCGCCGAATTCGAATGACATCACGCCGCCGCGTTGGGCAGGCTCAGACGGCCCGTGGATGGTGATCATGTCGGAGTAACGCTCGGTGAGAGTTCGTATGGCGTAGGCGGTGAGCCTCGTCTCGTGGGCTCGGACCTCGTCCATGCCGAGTTCGTCGAGGTAGTCGATTGCTGCGGCGAGGCCCACTGCCTCAGCCACCATTGGGGTGCCGGCTTCGAATTTCCACGGCAACTCGTTGGTGGTGAAACCTTCCTTGGTGACATTGAGAATCATCTCGCCACCACCCAGGAAAGGAGGCATTTCCTCAAGCAGTTCGCGCCGGCCCCAGAGGACTCCGATGCCCATGGGGCCGAGAAGTTTATGGCCGGTGAAGGCTAGGAAGTCTGCGCCCATCTCCTGAACGTCGGTGGCGACGTGGGGAACGTATTGGCTCGCATCCACTGCCACCAGGGCGCCTTTGGCGTGGGCCGCCGCGGCGAGTTGCGCTACCGGGTTTATGGTGCCCACGACGTTGGACATTGCGGTGATGCTGAGCAGTGAGGCGCCGTCGAGAAGTCGGTCGAGCGAACTGAGATCCAGGCAGCCGTGAGGGTCGACCGGGATCCATCTGAGCTCGATGCCCTTTTCGGCTGCCAACATGTGCCAGGGCACAATGTTGGCGTGGTGTTCCATCTCGCTCAGCACCACTACATCACCAGCCTCGAGGTTGGCGTGGCCCCAGGTGCGGGCAAGAAGGTTAATTGCCTCGGTGGAGTTTTTCGTGAAGATGATCTCGGATGCCGACGGGGCATTTATGAATTTGGCGACCCGGGAGCGGGCACCTTCGAGAGCGTCGGTTGCTTCGACCGCGAGTTGGTAGGAGCCGCGGTGGACGTTGGCGTTGGTCGATTCGTAGTAGTTGGAGATGGCGTCGATTACTTGCCTGGGTTTTTGTGAAGTGTTGGCCGAATCAAGGTAGACGAGACGTTTGCCCTTGATGAGACGGCCAAGGATCGGGAAGTCGTTCTCGATACCAGGTCGGAGGCTCACTCGACGAACCCTTCGTAGCCTTGGTGCTCGATCTGATCGGCTAATTCGTACCCGCCAGATTCGACGATGCGGCCGTCGACCAGCACGTGGACTCGGTCGGGCCGAAGCTCGGCGAGTAGTCGCTGATAATGGGTGATGGCCAAAACTCCGAGTTGGGGGCGTTCGAGGCGCACCTCTTGGACACCCTTGGCAACGATTTTGAGGGCATCGATGTCGAGGCCGGAATCGGTCTCATCGAGAATGGCGATCTCGGGCTCGAGAATCGCCATCTGCAGGATCTCGTTGCGTTTCTTCTCGCCGCCTGAGAAACCTTCGTTGAGGTATCGGTCGGCGAAGGACGGATCCATTTCGAGCCGTTGCATCCATTCCATGATCGACAGCCGTAACTCGAGGACCGAGAGGTCGATGCCTTTGCGTGCCGACAATGCCTGGCGCATGAAATTGATGACCGAGACGCCCGGAATTTCCTGCGGGTATTGGAAGGCGAGGAACATTCCGGCCTTGCCGCGCACGTCGGCGGGCCAATCGGTGATGTTTTCACCCATCAATTTGATGGTGCCGCCGGTGATCTCGTATTCGGGGCTTCCGAGTAGCACGGATGCCAAGGTGCTCTTACCCGACCCGTTTGGCCCCATCAGGGCGTGAACTTCACCCGATCCAACCGTGAGATCGACTCCCTTGAGGATCTCTACGGCCCCCTCGCAGGTGCGGGCGCGGAGCTGAGATATCTCGAAGAGAGGCGCTGCAGACATGGCGCAGAGTGTATTGGTGCACGGGGATTCCTCCTACGGCCATAGGAGAAATGAAAGGCCAATTGGACGATCGCGGCCTGGTTTGGCGATGGTGATGGGAACTAACCGGAGAGGGGCGAAACGAGTTCGAATCCCATGGCCGCCGCGGCAGGAATCTGGTTGGGATCGAGCGTGGCATACCGAATCGGTTTGGGAAGCCGGTCGGCTGCCGCGAGGTGAATCGCGTCGACTGTGGTGAGGCCATACACCGATCCGATCTCGGCAGCCGCGGCTAGACATCTCTTGTCGACGGGCACGACGACGAATGCGTCCCAGTCGGCGCGGGCCGCGGCCCAGAGATCTTGAGCCGCGATGTTGCTGTTGGCTAGTCGGTGGAGCGCCATCATCACCTCGGTGCGAGCCAGTTCGCTTGCGCACCAATTGGATGAGCGTTCCATTGCCGATAGCACCAAGCGGCGCTCCGGCCCGCGCACGTATCTGCTCAGGAGGGCGGAGGAATCGAGGGCGAGTGTCATCGCCGGGTTCGTCCTGCCGGGTTGCCACGCAACTCGGCCATGACCCGATCGGGTCTTGCATCGATGGGAATTGCCACTGGATCAGGGGATGGAGGATGCTCGGATCGGCCCGGCAGACGAACGAGGCCGGCCGCCGCCAGATCGAGAAGCGTGGGCTGGCTCGTGGGCTCAAGGGGACCGAGTTGGGCCACAGGGGTTCCGTCGACCGTGATCACGACCCGCTCTCCGGTGCCGGCACGCCTCACAACCGCGGCGACTTGATTTCGAAGTTCTCTGATACCGACCGCTTCCATCGGTTGAGAGTAGCACATGCGTACACAGCTTGATTGTCAACTCACTCGTGAAGTGTGTAGCTTCTCGACCTGAACGGCAGCCACGCCGGCAACCCAGACAAACTCCCCAGGAGAACATCGTGAACTTCGCTTTCAGCGATGAACAGGAACAGCTTCGCGAATTCGTTCGCAGTTTCCTCGACGACAAGTCGTCAGAAGCCGCAGTACGCGAGCAGATGGCCACCGAACAGGGCTACGACCCCGACGTGTGGAAACAGATGGCCGAGCAAATGGGTCTGCAAGCCATAGCCATTCCTGAAGAGTTCGGTGGTCAGGGATTCGGATTCGTCGAGTTGATCGTGGTTCTCGAGGAGATGGGCCGGTCGCTGGTCTGCGCTCCATTCTTTTCGTCGGTGGTTCTTGCCGCCAACGCTCTCCTGCTCTCCGGAGACGACGCGGCCAAGGCTGCGCACCTCCCTGGAATTGCCGCCGGCGAGACAATCGCCGCTCTCGCTCTCACCGAAGAAAACGGCCAGTGGGACGAGTCAGGGGTGACCATGCAGGCCAGCGCGTCAGGTGATGGTTGGACCCTGTCAGGCACCAAGTCGTATGTGCTCGATGGACACATCGCCAACCTCATTGTCGTCGCTGCTCGCACCGACAAGGGAGTGTCGCTGTTCACCGTCGATGCGGAGGCCGAAGGTCTCACCCGAACCGCCCTGTCAACCATGGACCAGACTCGCAAGCAGGCCAAGCTCGACTTCTCCAACGTTTCGGCCACGCTGATCGGTACCGAGGGTGAGGGATGGGCCGTGTTGGAACAGGTCCTCGATCTCGCCGCGGTGGCGCTTGCTGCCGAGCAGGTCGGCGGAGCGCAAAAGTGCCTCGACATGTCGGTTGAATACGCCAAGGTGAGGGTCCAGTTCGGTCGCCCGATCGGATCCTTCCAGGCAATCAAACACAAGTGTGCCGACATGCTGCTCGAAGTGGAGTCGGCCAAGTCGGCTGCCTACTACGCCGGATGGTGTGCCGCCGAGATGAACGAGGAGTTGCCGCAGGTTGCGTCGCTGGCCAAGAGCTATTGCTCAGAGGCCTACTTCCACGCTGCCGCCGAAAACATCCAGATCCATGGCGGCATCGGATTCACTTGGGAACATCCGGCTCATCTCTACTTCAAACGCGCCAAGTCGTCAGAGCTGATGTTCGGCGACCCGACGTATCACCGTGAGCTGCTCGCTCAGCGCATCGGTATCTGAGTCACTAGAGGGCATCTGAACCGATGACACTCGTGTTCTTGATCGTCGGTGCGGTGCTCGTCGTGGCTATTGCTCTGGTGGCCGTCGGGCGTGTCGTCGCCCGAACAGCCGGCCAGATCAGGCCGGCGGTTTATGAACTCCCGGCTGCCGTCGAATGGATTGCCGATCGTCTCCCTGGTGAGGTCACGGCCAGGGTCAGCTACGGGGACGTCACCCAGATCCTGCAGTGGCACCTCGACTGGTTCTTCGACGCCGGGATGGCTTCCAAGCACGGTGAAGAGATCGGTGGCGAAACGTCGCGCATCGACGGCGGGGTCGCGGCGGAGGACGCGGCGATCGACGCCGTGGTGGCTCGCTCGATCGCTTCGCATGGCCCGGACCCGATCGATGTCGTTTGTGTTCTCGATCTCCAGATGCAATATCTCGAGGCGATCGGAGCGCTTGAACAGGAGCTGGATGTTGATAATGATCTCTTGTAGACCTTCAAATTGTGTTTGAATTGGTCCACCAAGAGAGAGGAGGTGGTCCAACTGACTGGTAGTAGTTCTGTGACCTTGGAGGTGGCTGGCCGCTAGTTACGGCCGCTGGACCTACTGGCGAATTCCCGCCAGCTCCACCCCTGGGACGACTGTCGGGCAATGTCACCCCGGCCATGAAAAGGTCTCCTCGGGTTTCCAGTAGTTGACGTTTGGTGCCGGGGATTTGTCCCCGGCACCGGCGCGTCCGGGGGATAGCCTGCGCGCCATGGATCGCCGTTTCATCGTTGACGGAAATGACTTGGAAGCGCATTTGGCGCGGCCAACACAGATTCATCCGACCTCGCAGCCAGGGTTGGTCATCACCCACGGCTTTCCGGCCGAGGTCGGCGGCGGCATCAACTCGACTTCGAGCCTGCCGGAGTTGGCCGACAGATTGGCAACAGAGTCCGGCTGGGTTGTGCTGGCATATTCGGGTCGAGGCGTCTCTCAATCGGGAGGCGATTTCTCCCTGGGAGGGTGGTTGCGCGACCTGCAGGGGGCGGTCAACCACCTACGCGAATCAGTCGAGTGTGATGGCATCTGGATTCTTGGTGTCGGCACCGGCGGAGCACTGGCACTGGGGGCCGCTGCGGTAGATCCCGGCATCAACGGTGTCGCCGCGGTGGCGTCTCCCGCCGACTTCGACGACTGGGCCCGCAACCCCCGGAAGTTGCTGCTCTTGTCACGCAAGATCGGAATTGTCAGACACCCGGAGTTCCCTCATTCGTTCGATGACTGGTCCTCTGGCTTGCGCGAGATCAAGGCGACGGATGCGGCGCGTCGACTGGCTCCACGGGAGCTGCTGATACTCCACGGCAGCGACGACGAGAGCGTTCCCGTATTCGATGCGCGGGTCTTGGCCGATAGTCACGGATCTGCTGATCTACGAATTATCGGCGGCGGAGCCCACCATCTTCGACACGATCCGAGGGCAATTGCGGTGCTTTTGGGATGGCTCGACCGTCAGCGGGCAGAACTGGTGGAGTTATCCGAGAAGGGCGATCACACCTGAGAGCCGGGCCCGCGCCTACTCCGACTTCGACTTGCCTGC
>JBDNJK010000071.1:0-11843 GCA_041687805.1 Acidimicrobiales bacterium | reverse complement strand
GCCACGATTAACGCCGGGACGGCATGGGTTGCCGATGTTGTTGCCAAGGCGTCAGTAATAGGCGGATCCGAATACGCGAGAGAATTGATACGCGTAACTCACACAGCTGGCCTGCTGATCGATCACTCGGGCGAGACCGAGATCGTCGGCCCTCTGGAAGCAGAAATTTTCTCATGAATCAACAAGTTTGGTGGTATCTGGCACGATCGAGTGGAATCGTGGCGTGGGTCGCCATAACTCTCTCGGTGCTGTGGGGCCTCTCTCTGTCAACCCGCGTATTGGGCAAGACCGCCCCGCCAGCGTGGATCCTCGATCTGCATCGCTTCCTTGGCGCCGCGGCAGTGATTTTCACCGGCCTCCACATCGCTGGGCTGGTTGGTGACAACTATCTCCACTTCGGATGGGCCGAAATACTCGTGCCTGGTGCGTCGGTTTGGAAGACAACGCCAGTGACTCTCGGCGTTGTCAGCATGTATCTGCTTGGAGCAGTGGAACTCGCGTCACTGAGCATGCGCAAGCTTCCGAAGTCGTTGTGGCGGTGGGTTCACCGGTCGAGTTGGCTGCTGTTTGTGCTCGTCACGTTCCACGGCCTGAATGCCGGTACCGACGTGCACAACGTCTACTACCGTTGGACGGCGCTGGCGTCCGTGCAACTGGTGCTGTTTCTTACGCTGGTTCGTGTAATGGCTCAGCGTCGTGCATCTCGGCGCAACTGGCTAGTTCATTGAGCGCCGAGTCAGTCTGAGTGGTGGCCAACCTTCACGGTGATGCCACCGTCGACGAGACGGAATGTGACCTCGGAGATCTCGGTGTGGGTGTCAGCCGAGGTGAACTTGACCGTGATCTCTTCGGGGTCACTCACGTTGGCTTCGTAGAGAACGCCGTCACTTTGTGAGATTTGCCCAACCACTTCCAGTTGGCCGTCGGAGTTGACCGCCACAGTGACAGTCCCTTCGGGGAGGATCTTGGTGACCGGACCGTCAACCGGAGCTGAAGTGTCGCTTTCGGTGCCGGTGTTGGATTCGGCGTCGGCCGCATCTGAGGTGCTGCCCGCATCTGAGGTGCTGCCCGCATCTGAGGTGCTGCCCGCATCTTCGACCGTCGCTGGGTCGTCCGAGACGGGAGTCTCATCGGAACTGCTGGAGTCGCTGGCGATGTCGGGTTCGACGGATGAGTCGTCGGCGCCGACCACTATTTCATCGGGGGCGATGGCATCGCTTGCTTCAGATGATGCGACGGGATCGACGACGATGTCGGGGGTCGAAAGGCCGTCAACCGTTTTGGTAGCGGGATCTGCCGTGGTGTCCTGAAGCTCCGGGAGATTCTCGACGGCGATGCTGTTGGCCAAGCTCGTGAAATCGGTGCGGGGACGATGATCGAGAGCAACCGGCCCGATGCCGAGAGCAGCTGCTCCGCCAGTTGAGCCGAGGATCGCAACAGCGGCGAGAGCACCTACTCGTGACCTGCGTCGCGATTTGGCGCGCCGGAACTGTGGAGTGAGCGAATCGAGCGTGGCTCTGGTGGAGGCCGGGGATGCGTTACGTGGCACCTCACGGTCGAATAGGTCCTGGAATGGATCGTTACTCATGTTTTTCCTGATCTTCGAGGAGCGGCCTCAACCGCTCCCTTCCCTCGTGCAGGTGGTATTTCACTGCGCCTTGCGACAATGACATCTGCTCGGCAACTTGCTCCACTGAGAGGCCCTCCAAATAGTAGAGAGCCATTGCCACACGCTGCCGCTCTGGCAACTGGCTGAGCAAGGGGAGCAGATGAGAATCTGACTCTGGATCGACCACGGCCTCATCTGGTGCGGCTCGACCTTCGTTGCGCCGCCGACGCTGATCGCTGCGGATCAGATCGCGGCTGCGGTTGATGGCCACACGCCGGACCCAAGTGGCCGGGTTGTCGTAGCGGCTGATGCGGCCCCATCTGAGATAGGCGCGTTGGAATGCGTCTTGGACAGCATCGGCGGCCAGTTGGGAATCACCTGTGATGGCGGTCAATGACCGAACCAGAGAAGCGTGATGGTTGATGAAGAACTGGTCGAAATCGTCGCGTCTACGCATTCGCCTTGTGAAGGATAGATCTCGTGTGAGGCTCGGATACGGAAACACCCAGCCCGTGGGCGCAGCCAGCGTAACGACGGCGGCCGAGGCTGTGCTGGAGGTGGGTCTATAGCTCACACCTCAGCCACTCCGCCGCATGGCCTTCAGGTTTGGTCAAATGGCATAAAGGAAGCCGAACGGCCAGAATCGCATCCCCTTGATCCATTTGGAGGCTCTTTCATGGCGTTGTGCCTGATGCGACTCAACTTTGTCCACACGGACCCATCCAATGCAGATGAGATGAGCGCGCGCTACCGCGCGGGCATTGATTTGTCGTCGTTTGTCGACAAACACGGCTTCGATGGGGTGACGCTCGAGGAGCATCATTCGAATGCAGTTGGCTGGTCGCCGACGCCCTTGCTGAACGCCGCGGCGATACTCGCCGTCACCGACAACATCACGCTTTCAATAGCGGCGCTGGTCTTGCCTCTGTACGACCCGGTTCGTGTGGCCGAGGATTTGGCCGTACTCGACCTGATGAGCCAAGGCCGGGTTTCGATCACCGCCGGTCTTGGCTATCGCCGAGAGGAATATGTGGCGGTCGGGAAAAACTGGAATCGTCGTGGAAAGATTTTCGACAACACGCTCGATGTGATGATGCGAGCGTGGACCGGCGAGCCCTTCGACTATCTGGGTTCGAAGGTACAGGTGACGCCGATGCCGTTTACTCGACCCCACCCCACCATGTTCATGGGCGGATCGAGCCGGGCCGCAGCCCGTCGCGCTGCTCGGCTGGGTCTGCCGTTGCAGTTGCCGTGCAGGAACCCGGAGGTGGAGGATCTCTACCGGTCTGAATGCGATCGACTTGGGGTTGCCGCGTTTTGTATCGCACCCGACAATGTCTCAATGGTCCATGTTGTCGAGGATCCTGATCGTGCTTGGGCTGAGCTGGGATGGCATTTCATGTTGGAGGCCGAGATCTATTCGTCTTGGCAGCCGCCCGGGCAGACGTCGGCGGTACACAGCCACGCTTCGACGCTGGAAGAGCTGCGATCGGAGGGCATCTACCAATTCCTCACACCCGACGAAGCGATCCAACGGGCAACTTCGACAGGCGTTTTGATTCTCCATCCACTGGTCGGCGGCATGCCAATAGAGGAGGCGTGGTCATCGGTTGAGCTGGTGGCTGAACAGGTGATGCCTGCTCTGCAGGGATGATCCAGGGCAATGTCCTGGGTCATGGTTGGCTTACGAACCAGTGACCGACCAGTGCCACGGCTCGCTCGGGAGATTCTTGAAGCCGAAGTCGGGGGCCAGCCTGACCAGCGCATTGAAGACGCCGGAGCTACGACTTCGGATTGCCCGACCGTTGACGGTGAAATCGATGGCTAGGCCACGTTCGTGATCTGATCTCCCGGGCGGGGCTGTGGGGGGCCGGCAATTTCGCGCCGGCATTCGCCAGATTGCATAGTCGGAGGTACCGCAGTTTCGGCGACGGAGATCGATTTGAGACTGGGGGCTGCGGTACCCACCACCACCCAGGGTGTAACCCGCCGCCGACATGGCGGCGAGCAGGCCCTCCAACTGGTTGGCGATGATCACGTTGACATTGATTCCGCGCACCCGCGTGAGCTCGATTTGGAGATTGTCGGGAATGTCGTATGTGTATGTCGATGGTCGAGAGCGGGCCGCGATGGCATCGGCGATCTTCTGCTCCTCGCTTCGAATCTCGCTGGCCAGTTCGGCATCGACCGTTTGAAGCGCTGCCAGCTCCGACAGTTTGTCGTCGACCCGGGCGTTGGCCTCGTCGACGAGCTGGGTTTGATTGTCGCGGGCCTCGGCTAGAGCGGAGAGGTGCCCTCGGAGGTCGTCGGTGCGACGTTGGGCATCGGCACCGGCCTCCGCGGCGAGGCGCGTTTGGGCTTCGAGTTCGGCGCCGATTGTGCGAAGATCATCGAGTGCATCGAGGTTGCTGCCTGTGGCGAACTCGACCAACGCTGTCTCCCGTGCCTGCTGCCATGGATCGCTGTCGAGCATGGCCAGATCGCTGGCCGGTCCCTGGAAGCCCACATACGCCTCGATCGCCTGCGCTTGCATGGTCTCGGTGGCCGTCTCTAGGCGGGCTTTCAAATTGTCGACTCTCGCAGAGGCCGCAACGATTGCATCTTCGGCTTGGGCGACACCGCGCTGTGCTGCCTCAACGGCGGCGATCTGAGCATCGACGGCATGTTGCATGGCGTCAAGCGCACCCTGAACCTCGGAGGCGTCGCCTGCCGCCAAGTCGACTTCAGTGGCGGCCAAGGCTTCATCGGCTTGGACCTGTTTGCGCTGTTGGCGGAGCTCGTCGGGCGTTTCCGCGCTGGCAAGGGTGGTGTAGGAAAGCAATATCAGCACGCTCGATATCGCGGCGATCAGGCTCCAAAGAGATATTTGCGGTCGAGAAGGTTCAAGCATTTCGTCACACGTTCGCAATGAACGATTTATGACGGTAGCAGGGGTGGAACCAAGCCACTCATCGGGGCTACCGTCGCCAAATTCGGATCGACTCTCACAGATGACGGAGATTTACCATGGAACTCGGACTCTCGTGGGGTTATTGGGGAAGGGCCATACCCGACCAGTTGGTTGAGCTGAGTGTTGCCGCCGAGCACGCTGGATTCGACGCGGTCTGGACGGCGGAGAGTTGGGGCTCTGATGCCTTCTCACCGCTCGTGTTGATCGCCGCTCACACCAACAAGATCAAACTCGGAACCGGCGTCGTCCAACTGTCGGCACGCACTCCTGCCGCCACCGCCATGCATGCGGTCACGCTTGATCATATTTCCGGCGGCCGCACCATTCTCGGCCTGGGAGTTTCCGGCCCTCAGGTCGTTGAGGGGTGGTATGGCATGCCGTCCCGCAAGCCGCTGGCCCGCACCCGCGAATACGTCGAGATCCTTCGGCGTGCTTTTCGCCGTGAGGGGCCACTCGAATTTCAAGGCGAACATTTCCAGTTGCCCTACACCGGCGAGGGTTCTGTCGGCCTCGGTAAGTCGCTCAAGATCATGACGCACCCGTTGCGCGAGATCCCGATCTGGATCGGTGCGGAAGGTCCGAAGAACGTGGTGCAGACGGTCGAGATTGCCGATGGCTGGTTGCCGTTGTATTTCACTCCGTTCAGGTCTGAGGTCTACGGCGAACAACTCAAGGACCGCAAGCCCGGTTTCGAGATCGCCGTCAACGTGTTCATGAGCGTTAATCATGATGTGGAAGAGGCTCTCTGGCCGACCAAGGCGTCGCTGGCGTTCTACATCGGTGGCATGGGGGCGAAGGGCCAGAACTACCACACGAAATTGATGGCGAGGATGGGGTTCGAGAAGGAGTCTTTGCAGATCCAGGACCTCTTCATGGATGGCAAACGCGACGAAGCAGTGGCCGCGGTTCCAACGGAATTCGCCGATGAGATTTCTTTGGTCGGTTCGGTGGAACGGATAAGGGATCGCCTGCAGGCGTGGGAGGAGAGTCCGGTCACCATGATCAATGTTGCTCCCCGAAGCGTCGATGAGATTCGGCAATTCGCCGAGATATTCAAGAGCTGACCGCCCACATGGATCAACCCTCCGGAATTGGTGCCGCGCAGCGACGCATTGTCGATCATCTCAAACGGTCGGGTCCGTGCTCCACTGCAGACCTCGCCCAACGGGTGGCAATATTCGCCCGGCATCGTGTCGACCAGGGATACATGGCCGAGGTCGAACGCAACGAACTGACGTGAGCCGAGCCGCGTGCAAGGATGCGCCGATGAAGGACCTCGCGGGCCGAACGGCAGTAATCACAGGTGGAGCTAGCGGCATTGGGCTGGCGGTCGCCAAGCGTCTTGCGGGCGAAGGCATGAACCTCGTCCTCGGCGATATCGAACAACCGGCTCTCGATCAGGTGGTGGTCGAGTTCGAAGCAGCCGACGTGCCGGTCATTGGTGTCGAAGTCGATGTATCAGATCTGGATGCCGTACGTGGCCTCGCAGCGGCTGCCACCGGGCGGTTGGGAATTTCCACGTGTTGTTCAACAACGCTGGCGTCGGTGGCGGCGGACCCATGCTTGAGCCCGACGACATCGCTGTATGGGAGTGGGTGCTGGGGGTCGATCTGATGGGAGTGCTCTACGGCATAAAAGTTTTCGGGCCATCGATGGTCGCCCACGGTGAGCCATGCCACATCGTCAATACAGCGTCGATGGCCGGATTGTTACCGACGCCCGGGTTGGGTAGTTACACAGTCTCGAAGTACGGGGTTGTTGCGATGAGCGAGACGCTTTCGTTGGAGACGGCCGACACAAATCTCGCTGTCTCCGTTCTCTGTCCTGGGTTTGTACAAACGAAGATCGCCGAGTCTGATCGCAACATTCCAGAACATCTGGTCGATCTCGAAGGCCCATCGGAGGAAGTCGAGTTCATGCGTCAGGCCGTTCGCGACTTGGTCGCTGGTGGCATATCTGCAGCCGAAGTGGCCGACAACGTGTTGGATGCACTCCACACAGGCCGGTTCTACATTCTTCCCCATCCCGAGTACGCCGATCAGATTCGCCAGCGAGCTGAAGGGATTGCCAGTGGGACCGCTCCGATGAGCTGGGATTTCTAAACGCAGCGTGGCCACTACTGAAGATCACGCGCTTGCTGCGCGAATTGCCTCCGACACTGGAGACGTCCTCGTTCGCCTGCTCGACGACCACGAGGGGTCGGGCCGACAGCGCAGCGGCCTTGAATATCTCGGCGATCGGACCGCCCATGAATTCATCGTCGAGCAATTGGCTCACCACCGTCCCCAAGATGCTGTCCTGTCAGAGGAGGGACACGACGATCCAGCTCGCCTGAGCGCGGCACGCGTATGGATAGTCGACCCACTTGATGGCTCCGCCGACTACGGGTGGAGTGCCAATTGGTCGGTGCACGTGGCATTGGTCGAGGACGGTCGGCCAAGTGCAGGAGCGGTTGCCGTACCCGGATGGGAGACCACCTGGGCGACCGAACCGCGGCCCCAACCAGTCATGTCAAGGATCAGCGACAAACCGCTGATCCTTGTGTCGAGATCCCGGCGAAATGTCGATGGCCAACTTCTGCACGAGGCACTAGATGTCGAAATCGCGGCCGTTGGATCTGCTGGTGTGAAGGCGATGGCAGTCGTGAGGGGAGAGGCGGATGCCTACGTCCACGGCGGATACCTCTACGAATGGGATTCGTGCGCACCGGTTGCCGTGGCGCAAGCTGCAGGCCTGGTGGCGTGTCGTGTCGACGGCTCTGAGCTTCGGTTCAATAAGGCCCGACCGGTCACGACCGGGCTCGTCATCTGCCGTCCCGAACTGAGAGATGGCATTGTGGATGCGCTGGTTCCGCTCGTCCGACCCTGACTCGAGAGGCTGTAGAAGTTGAGAAAGAAGCACATCTCCAAATCCCTCGAACGCCACGTCGTAGCCGCACGGACCCACACATGGGACGTCATGTTGCGTGAGATCGAGTCTCTCACTGGTCCCTACATCGTGGAAGGCGACCCGGCGCCGCACGGGTCGGGAGCTGTCTTGCATCTCGTCTTGGATCCGGCCAAGCCACCGCTTGTGGAGACGGTGCTCTCGTTCGAACCGCCGTGGCGTCGCGCCTACAAGGTCGAGGGCGACACCGGACTCGACTTGTATCACGGCACGTTCGCCATACGTGACGACGGCGACGAGTGTCACCTGATCTGGGGAGTGGTGGTGGACCCTGAACCAAGTGCGGAGGGTCTCGAGTTTCTCGACCTGGCCGCTCAGGTCATCGGCGGATTTCTCGATCACGTAGTGGTGGCCGCCGAAGCGAGGGAGTAAAGATGGGTCGACGACGAAATGAGATCCCACATGCCAAGATCAGAACTCGCCAGAAAACTCGCACCGATGATCTCCGATCTCGGTTCCAGATTCATGATGGACCCGGCCGGATTCGGCCGCGCCGGTGAGATGAACCTCGAACCTGGCCTGGGTGTATACGTGGCCGGGAGATTCGGTGTGTTGGGGCGGGTTCATTCCGATGTCGTGGCGGCATGTGCCGTGTTCTTCAACCCCGAATTGGTGAGCAAGGAGTGGAATGCCGTGATGGAGTTGACAGACCCCGCGACGGCCACCGGGGTCTACGCGTCGATTGCGAGCGAGTACGGCAGGGTCCACTTCGCCAACGTGCCAAACCTCGATCGTTGGGTGGCGTTGGCCGAGAGGGCTGTCGACAGCATCTCACCCGTTGGCGCACCTATGTTCGCTGGATGGCGAGCCGTGCCTCGGCCCGATGATGTCGCCGGACGGGCTTCTCTTCTGGCCCACGTTCTGCGTGAATTGCGGTTCTCACTCCATGGAAACGCTGTCGTGGCCGCGGGCTACGGCCCCGTGATGTCGATCATCTGTGGTTTGGGAGACAAAGCTGCGGGCACACTCGCTTTCTACGGATGGCCCGAGCCGTATCCCGAGCCGACCGAAGCCGACAGGGCAGGTCGCTGGGAGGTCGAAGAGGCCACCAACGATCTGAGCACGACCACGTTCGCGGCGCTCTCGGATGCCGAGTTCGAGGAATTCGTGTCATTGACCGCAGGGATGGTCGAAGCGTCGGTGTGAGTCCGCGGGACGGCCCCTAGCGTTGTCGGCCGTGTCCAATCGTCTGTCAGTAATTCTCGTCGCCGTAGCGCTCATCGCGGGTGCCTGTGGAGGTGGCGACAGCAATGCCGAAGAATACGTCACCACGAGCACAACAGTTGCCTTCGCCTCAACAACCGTGCCGGAGGTATCGACAACGACCGCGGCGCCGATCGTGTTGTCTCCTCCCACCACTCGTGGCCTGCCCGAAGCGGCATCCGTGAAACCGTTGCCGTCGGCGATGGGGCGATTAACCGTTGTGTCGGGTCAACCCACCTACAAGGGCGTGTTCGGCCAGATCGACTCGTCACGAATCGTGGTGGCTCCGGTTGCGCTGCCACCCGCTCCAGCAGCGATCGGTATCGCTCCTCTCACGGGCCTACCGCTTGCCGATTCCGCCGTGGCCCAGCGTCCTGCGATTCTGGCAAAGATCGACAACACGAATAAGGGTCGGCCACAAGCCGGGCTGCTGCAAGCCGACATGATCTACGAAGAACAAATCGAGGGCGGATTCACCCGACTCGCACTTGTGTTTCACACCTACGCTCCCGAGTTGATCGGGCCGGTTCGGTCAGGGCGCAGCACCGACATCGTTCTGCTGGGTTCGCTGAATGACCCAATATTTGTCTGGTCGGGTGCCAACATCATCCATGGTGCGTTGTTGCGCCGCCGCGAATTCGTTGACCTCGGGGCAGAATCTCGCAGCGAATATACGCGTGCCAAGGATCGGCCCGGCACCTACGACCTGATGACCGATGCCAGCAACATCCAGTCGATAGCGGCCCAGACCAGCAGCGGTGGAACGCCCCCACCCCATTTTGAGTATCGCAACGCGGTCACCGGGTTACCGGTCACGGCAGTCCCGGCCGATTCGTTCACCGTCAACTATCCCTCCGTCAAGGCACGCTGGGACTGGGACGATGCCTCCCAAAGTTGGCTCCGCACCCAAGGCGGCACCCCTCACGTGGATGCCGATGGCGTTCAAGTTTCGATGGCCAACGTGATCGTGGCCGAAGTGGAACATGTGGCAACAGGCGCGCTCGACGTTGTTGGATCCACCGTTTGGGAAGAGCAGTTTCTCGGCTCGGGTCGAGCTTGGATATACACCGACGGTCATCTTGTTGAGGCGACCTGGACCAAGCCATCGATTGATTCGGTGGCTACATGGACCACAGCCGATGGCGTTCCTGTGGCGTTGATGCCGGGCACGACCTGGATCGAACTGGCGCCGGGTCCTCCCGAATAACGGGCGTGATCAGAGGCGCTGGATGAGTGTGCCGGTGCCGAGCCCGCCGCCACAGCACATTGTGACAATGGCGTATTCCTTGTCGGCCCGCTGGAGCTCGTGCACGGCTTTGGTGATGAGAATCGATCCGGTGGCACCCAAGGGGTGACCGAGGGCGATGGCGCCGCCGTTGGGGTTTACGCCCGCCATGTCGGGGCCGAGTTCTTTCTCCCAAGCGAGAACAACTGAAGCGAATGCTTCATTGATTTCGACCACGTCGATGTCGCTCATCGAGAGACCGTTGTCGGAGAGCAGCTTGCGGGTTGCGAAGATCGGGCCGGTGAGCATCAACACGGGATCCGTACCGACGTTGCACACATCGACGATGCGAGCCAGCGGTTTGAGGCCCAATTCGGCGGCCTTCTCGGCGGTCATGAGAAGTATCGCCCCCGCGCCATCGCTGATCTGGCTGGCCGAGCCCGCGGTGTGGATGGCGTTTTCACGGCCGACGGCCTTGAGCTGTGCCAGCCCCTCGAGGGTGGTGTCGCGAAGTCCACCGTCGCGGGTGACTGTGCGGGTTTGGCCGGTGTCGTTGCCCTCTTCGTCGAAGATAGGAGCTTCGATAGGCACGATTTGTGTGGCGAATGCGTCTTCGTCCCATGCCTTGCGAGCGAGTTGTTGACTGCGAAACCCCAGCCCGTCGGTGTCGGCTCGAGTAATGCCCCACTGCTCGGCGATTCGTTCGGCCCCCTCGAACTGAGAGGTCCACTCGTAGTGCTCCCAGTAGCGCTTGTTGACCGGCACGCCGACGTCGGGGTCCTTGGGGATCGTGGCACCCATCTTGACCTTGCTCATCACCTCGACGCCGCACGACACGGCCATGTCGATGACTCCGGCCTTGATCATCGTGTAGGCGAGGCTGGTGGCCTGCTGGGATGATCCGCACTGATTGTCCATGGTGGTGGCGCCGACTTCGAGCGGGAGCCCGGCGGCGAGCCAGGCGTTGCGGGTGATGTTCATGGTCTGCATTCCGACCTGGCCCACACATCCGCCAAGCACTTGACCCACCTCGGCGGGATCTACGCCGGTGCGATCGAATAGAGCCTTTTGGACATCGCCCAGCAGGTTGATCGATTGCATGGTTGATAATTCACCGTTGCGTTTTCCCACTGGGCTACGCACGGCATCGACGATCACAACATCACGTTCAGTCATGGCGACACACTAGATAGCCTCGCCGCCATGGAAGAAACTCTGCTCACACTCCACATTCTCGCAGCAGGCACTTGGCTGGGTGCCAACGTGCTGCAATTCATTGTGACCCCGCAATTGCAGAAGGCCGGGGGCGCAGTCGCGGCCGGGTGGCATCGCACTGCGGTGGGCCTCCTGAAGACGCTCTACATGCCAGCCGCCGTTGTTGCTTTGGTCACCGGATTCGGTCTGCTTAGCGCCGGCACCAACGATTTCTCGATGGGCGATCCGTTTGTGTCGATCGGCTTTCTCACGGTGATCATCGGCTCAGTGTTGGGCATGGCTTTCCTGGCTCCGACTGGCCGCAAGGCTGCCGATGCCCGTGAGAGCGGCGACGATGTGGCAGCTGCCGATGCCGAGAAGAAGATCCTCGCCGTAGCGATCCTCGACACTGTCCTCGTTGTTGTCACGATCGCCGCCATGGTCGGCACCTGGGGAGTCTGAATTCCTTCGGCAACTTGATGTGAACGCTCGTTCACATCAAGTTGGTCTTTGGTGGTCGGCCACGCCTAACGTGTCGGCCTGTGACCACCGTTGACGAGATCCGATCGCTTCTAGCTCAACTTCTACCGCTACGTGACCCCGATGCTCCGGCATCGATCCTCGGCGCGGGCAACGACGACATCGAGATGGGCAGAGCTTGGTTGAGAGGTGCGGCTCAGAGTGGTCTTGGCGTTCCGCAGTGGCCGGCTGAATTC
>JBDNJK010000009.1:0-12514 GCA_041687805.1 Acidimicrobiales bacterium | reverse complement strand
GGGTACATGCAGTTAAGCCACAGGCTCACCTCGGCCAACTCCACCGCGGTGGCGTTGAGATCGACCCCATAGGTCTGATGCAAAGCGAAATGGGCCTTCACCTTCTGCAACTCACGCCGGTATTGCTCCGGCTCGAGGCTCTCGCCCTTCTCGGCCTGACGGCGTCGCAGATACTCCTCGGAGAGCTGGTTGATGGCCTCGTTGGCGAACGCGCCCGACCCAAGAGCCGGCTCGCAGATCGTGAGATCGAGAATCTGCCTTGCCTCGGTGATACCGCTCGAACCGTGTTCGGGGGCGTAATCATCGAGCCCGAGCAGTTCGGCGAGGGCGTGCTTCACCACACAGCGAGTCAACACTTCGGGCGTGTAGTAGCTGGCACTGCGCTGCCGGTCGCGGCCCGACAGGCGAAACACAAAGCTGCCTCGCTCGTGCAGCACCCGTTCGTTGCGGCCCGTGAGCGGATCTGTGGTGGTGACGAACACCTCGTCGGGGTATTCGTCGGAGTCGCCCACCGGAACCATCCACGTGCCATCTGACGGGTCGCCGCCCTTGGCCACCTCGTAGAGATCAACGGTGGCGAAGAACCCCGAATAGGCCATCAAACCCTCGTAGACCGCACCGATCTGGTTGATGCCGAGCTGGGCATACGACACGAACCCGGCCTGGTCGTGCGCGGTTCGGCCCTCGGCCAGCATCAGACGTTTGAGTACTTGCTGGAGGGCCTCGTTGCGCAACGTCACCCCGTCAAGCAGACGAGTCGACTCGGGTGAGAACAGCGCCGCGTCGAGTCCCGGGAACTGGAGATAGACCTCTGTACTCGACGTGAACTCGTCGCCCTGCACATGCTCGGAGAGCAAAGCCTGCTGGGCGGATTCGGCGTGGTAGCCGTCGTTCACCAGTTCGAACAGGCGGTTGAGCGACTCGTGGAGATGGCTTCCGTTGCGGGCCCGATCCGAATCGAGATCGACCAGCACGAGTTCACGAAGCCGGTCGAGGCTGTAGCCGTCGAGGTAGGCCTCGTCATTCACAGGCAGCACACCCAGATCGGGACGCGACTCGGTGAACAGCAACACCACCAGCCGGAACAGCCAACGCAACGACTGGCGGGTGAGTTCACGGGCATCGACCGCGTTGGCGCCCTCGTAGACAGCGCGGCCCGAAGCCAGACGTTGTTGGATCACCTCGTTGGCGAGAATCTCGATCGACTCACGGATACCGACCCGCAACTCCTTCGACACACCCACCGCGTGCTTGTAGGAATGCTCCACCAGCTCGTCAAGCACGCTCTGACCATCATCGGGAACGACCGCATCGGCCGAGAAGAGCGCAGCGATCGTCTCGATCTCGCCCTTGGCGGTGGTGTCATTGCGTTCCAGCGCACCATCGATATCAACAGCCAAGAAGCGGCCCTCGGCCCACTTGGCCCGTTCGGCCAAAACCACGATCGTGCCGGCAGCGACCAGCACGTATCGCGGTGGTTCGTCGGTGGCAAAGATGGCGTTGACCGCTTCGGGCACCGAGGTGAACGCCCGCTTGTCGCCCTCGCGCCACACCGGGTCGACCAGCTCGACCGCTTCCGCATCCGACTTGTCGTCATCGGCGAACAGCTGGTCGACATCGGTGGCGAAGTGGGCGTCGAGAGCCAGCAGCCACAGGCCGGTGCCTGTCTCGACCACGCTCGCGGCCGGGACGGTGACCGTGTCGTCGCCCGTGCGGGCCAGATCGATCTTGGTTCGCTTGAGCGAGTACCCCAGCGCTGTGAGGACGACGTCGTTGAGCGTCCGTGCCGTGTCGTCCTTGCGTGACGGACCCGACTCCGCCGCGGCGCCTCTCGCCGAGAAATAGTCGCGCGACATCTGACGCAGGCCCAAACGGCCGGTCGGTACGTCGTGGCGTTCCATATCGTCCCAGCGCGAGCGCAGATCACCGAGATCACCGCCGATCACCGCGTCGAGATAGTGGTTGGAGAAGAACTCGCCACGATTGATGATCGAATCGAAAGTCATCGCTGCTCCCCCACCAACACGGCCAGCACCCTCACCAGCGGTTCGCCAACCGTGCGCATCGACTCGATCTCACGTTCCACCCGAGTCTGGGTGACGCGCCGTTCGGTCTCGAGCTTGCGGGCCTGGCCCTCGTTGGCGATCTGACGTTCCAGCACACGTCGCCCTTTGGCCCAATCGTCGAGCCTGCGCTGAGGGTCGGCCAGCCGTTCGTCGATATCGACGTCGTGGACGCGGCGGCGGTCCTTGAGCTCGGCTCGGGCCAACTCGACCGCATCGCTGAGTAGCGCCTCGACCGGGGCCAGCTCCAGTGGGGCGCCCGAATTGCTCATCTTAGGATTGACCTTCGCCGACCGAAGCGCGTCGAATAGATCCCCGACTGGACGATCAGCGCCGGGCGACACGGCCAGCCATTCCACCATCTGCGGGCGGCCCTTGCCGTTGGAATACAGACCCTGGATACAGAACACCGGACGGTCGACGTCGGCCACCAACACCGGTGCCTCGTTGCGCCCCACCGACACCAACACCTTGTCTGTAAGCCAGTCAATGAACGGATGCAACGGCGACAGATGCCCAACCGTCGGCCAGCTCGAATCGGACGACTCGAGGGCCTCGGTCAGCTTGTCGTCGGCGATTTGGACGTCGGCTGTGAGCTTCATCCGGTCCTTGATCTTCTGCTCCGACAGGTAACTCTGAGGCAACGCCCTCAAGCGACGGAACAGATCGTCGGGAGGAGTCAACGACAGAAAGGTCGGATCGGCAGAATCAGGACGCAGATCAAGCTCGTTGCCTGGATCATCAAACACGAACCGCAACGCGTCGTCGACAAACTCGCTGCGAGAATCAAACAACGTCGGCGGCTCGTACACCTCGACATCGCCGTCGCCAGTAGAACCCGCCAACAAAGCCAACAAGTCGAACCCTCCGCTCTTCGGCTCAGTCGGCACGATCGAATCAGGCTCGTCGCCATCACGCAGCGCCTTGGTGATCTTGTCCTCCTCAAGATCAGCCGAATGCAGGCCGAACAACGACGCCGCGTCGCCAAGAGCCTTGTGGGCCTCATGCTCACGCTCAAGCAGGCGCTCCAACACCCGAAGATCGCCCTTCATACGGGGATGATCCGGCGTCGACAACAACGCCCTGATGTCGGGCGAATGCTCCTGGCCGTAACGATCGATGCGACCATTGCGCTGCTCGATCGTGATCAGCGACCACGGAAGATCGAAATGGATCATGTGATGACACTGCCGGTGAAGGTTGACGCCCTCCGACGCCATGTCGCCCGTGAGCAGCAGGCGCACGTTGCTGCCTGCCAGCGAGAACTCCTCGATCACGTCCATCTGGCGGACATCGGTGAGGCCGCCATGCAGCACCCTCACATGACGGTCGAGCTTCAGGCCCAGCGCTGCCGGCAATGTGTCGGCCAGCCAGTCGAGAGTGGCAATCCGCTCGGAGAACACCACCACCCGATTCTTGGATCGCGGGCCAACACCGATTTGCTTCAACTCCTCGATGAGACGGCGCAGCTTCGACGCCTCATCGTCGCCGATCGCCGAGCACGTGTCGGCCAGCACCACCAGCGCGTCGTCCTCGACCTGCTCCCGCGCCGAGAGGCCAGTGTCGGGATCGGCCTTCGCGGCCAACGTCTTGCGGCGATTCTCGATGGTCTGGGCCAACGCCCGATGCGACGACAACGCCGCTTTCATCAGCGTCCATGGGAACAGGCTCCGGCCGTTGCCGCTCGTCGGCGCCTCGCCCGACAACGGATGTACCCACGTGTCGGACAACTCCGCAAACAGCTTCGCCTCCGGTTCGGACGGCACGACCTCGATGGCACGGGGCTGAAGCCTGTCGGCCCATTTAGAACCCAGCTCCGGTGCCACTTCCTTGTGCTGCTTATGACGGCGAATGTAGAGATGCGAAATGTCGGACTTGGTGATCTTCTCCGGGTCGACGATCGCAGTCGGGTCGAGCAGCCGGACCAACTCGGCGAACGCCTTGGGATCACCGTTGTGGGGCGTGGCCGACGTGAGCAGAAGTGCATCGGTGCGAGGCGCCAACACCTTCGCCAACTGATTGTTGAGCGTGCCCCGATTCGCCAAGTTGTGACACTCGTCGATCACCACCGCATCCCAATGAATGCCCTCGAGATGATGGCGATACCGGCCGGCGTTCTTCAACGTGTCGATCGAGATGATCGCCCGACGGAAATACGTGAATGGATTGCGATTGCCTGGGATCTTCCGGCGAACCCGCTGGATGCCCTCCGAATCGAGCCTCACCAACGGGATCGCGAAACGGGTCCACAACTCATGCTGGAACTGCTCAAGAATATGACGAGGAGTGACCACCAGAATCTTCTCGCCCCGACCCCGGCGAATCAGCTCCGACAGAATCATCCCGACCTCGAGCGTCTTGCCCAAGCCCACGGCATCAGCGATCAGGAGGCGAGGCCGCAAACCAGTGAGCGCCTTGCTCACCGCCCGCCGCTGATACTGCAACTCGTTGAGCAGCTGATGCTGCGACACTGCGAGACGAGTCTCGGTGGCCGCCACTGGAGTCTTACGGATCGTCGACTCGAGATACAGCCGGCCCTTACGGAACCCCGGCGAATCATCCGGCACCAGCCGGGTCTCCTCCGGACGCAGCGGCTCGATCACATCCAGGTTGGTGAAGAACGTCGCCTCGGTGTCACGCACGAACGGCGAACGACCCGCACAACGCACCATAAAACCGTCAGTCGGCGTGTGCTGGACCTTCAGGACCAGCCACTCCTCATCACGCACCACAACCTGCGCGCCAGGCGCGATCAGAGGCAACAGATTCGTCGGCGTCGTCTTCACATCTGCCCTGTACCTCGAACCGTCAAACCCAATCCTCCGGGCCTACCCGCCGGCCGCGCGCCGTGCGCTACCTACCTTGCCACATACAGCGTTGCTGTGACATGTGGGACGGGCGCTGTCTTGTAGGGCGTGGGTGCTACCCGCGGCAGGAAGCACTTGGACGATCAATCCGGCTATGTGCCACCAGCGAACCAAACGAACATTTGTTCGTAATCTCGTTCCTCGTTGGATACGCTGCCCCGCAACAGATGTGGTCTACCGTGTGGCCAGGGAGGACAGCCGATAATGAGACAGCCCAACCAGGCAGCGCAACGGTTGGCCTTGGCCGAGCACCTCTGTCGAAGCGCCAACGGCACTTGTGCCCGACGGCTTACCGCCGCGTTCGAGGCCACCGCGGCCGACATCGACTCCGACCCGACAGACCTCGACCCCGCCGAGCATGAGTGGTTCGAGAACGGTCGACGATCGATCCGGCCCTCCCGCGTAGACCATTGGGCAAAGGTACTGGAGGAACTTTCCACCGTCGGGGTGGATTTCGTCACGGTCGCGGACGATCACTACCCGACCAATCTGCGAGTCGTTCACGACCGACCACCGTTCCTGTTCGTGCGCGGCGAAATTTTGCCAGCCGACGACGCTGCGATCGCCGTCGTCGGAACCCGGCATGCGAGCGAGGCCGGGCTATCGGCGGCACGAGAAGCGGCACAGGAGTTCGCCGTCCACGGAATCACCACGGTCTCCGGTCTAGCCAACGGAATCGATTCCGCAGCACATGAAGCCGCTCTCGATGCTGGCGGACGCACCATCGCAGTATTCGGCACAGGTATTCAGAAGGTGTCGCCTGAGCGGAACAAGGACCTCGCCCGGAAGATCTCCGAGCACGGAGCATGCGTCTCCCAGTTTCTGCCTGATCAAAGCGGAGCGGCATGGACATTCCCGGTCCGCAACAAGGTCACGTCCGGCCTTTCGATAGGCACTCTGGTGATCGAGGCCGGTCCGACGTCGGGAGCCAAGCTGCAGGCCATGGATGCCATGCGCCACGGTAAGCAGCTGTTCTTCATGGCCGAACTAGTTCGCCAACAGGAGTGGGCACGAGAACTTGCTGACCACCCGTCCGTCATTGTCGTCGAATCGCCTCACGAGGTGATCGACTCACTACGCCGCGAGATCGAGCGGCGGTCCGCCGTGCTCGTGTAGGCGTTGGACACGGCGACCCACACATGAGCTCGGCCCTCGAGCATCTACGTCCGGTGTGGGATTTGCTCGTGCCTGTGCCGGGCACTCCGCAACTCGGAATCTGTCCTACCTGCAGAAGCGCTCCCCGGGATGGACACGAACGGTGCTGGAACTGTGATGTCGCAACGCAGCGTGCAATGACCATGGGATATGCCCCGCCCATGGTCCTGCCAATAGTTCTGTCGGAACACCGCAGCGACATGCACGACATGCTGAGCCAGTACAAGAAATCGGCCTCCGCCAGCGTACGAGATATCCAAGCCACACGACTCGCCGCGCTCTTGGCGGTCTTCGTCGCCAACCATTCCGGCTGTATCGGCGAATGGGACTTTGCCGTGCCCGTCCCGTCAACCGAGCGGACGGCAATCAAATCGATCCTCAACCGAACACTTCGGTTCAAGGACGGAACCGACTACGGCCTGCTCGTGGCCACCGATCAGAAGTCACGCGCCTTCAACGAGTCACAGTTCGAGGTCCACGGCAATGTCAGCGGCGACCGTGTGCTTCTGATCGACGACACTTTCGCGAGCGGCGGTTCCTTGTTGAGCGCCCACCACGCTCTGTCGGCCGCAGGAGCAACGGTTCTCGGGCCGTTGGTCATCGGCCGCCACGTCAACA
Organism: Acidimicrobiales bacterium; assembly: GCA_041687805.1. Classification (GTDB taxonomy): domain Bacteria; phylum Actinomycetota; class Acidimicrobiia; order Acidimicrobiales; family Aldehydirespiratoraceae; genus SZUA-87. The sequence continues at coordinate 5,811 of JBDNJK010000009.1, read as the reverse complement.
TCGCAGACTGGCCCCCATCCGACGCGATGATGAAGTGGCTTCGCAGTCGCCGCTGGGATGAGACGCGATGCTGCCGGTGCGCAGGGGAGATGCGCGACCCGAACGCGCTGCTGTAGAGCTGCAGGCCATATACATCGAACTTCATCCCGAGACGACCAACTATCAGTGACTGAGAGACTCAGCTCGACGACAAGCAAGTGCTCCGCTCTGTGCAAGGATTATCGCCGTGGGACCAAGCATCAGTCAGATCCGCCGGATTTGGGAGAGGCACTGGGGACAGCTCACGCCGGAGCACCGCAAAAGCTTCGAGCAGCGGCCCGAAGTTGCCGATCTGGCCGGGTACCCGACGCGCGTTGTAGAGGCAGCTATCAGGGAGAACAAGAGGCTTGTCGACTCTGCCCCAGCAGCGGCAAGGTTGTCGCTGCCGAAACCGAAGTCGTCCAGAAGTGCCCGACCAACCAGACCAACAGCGGCCGTCAAACGCAACCCGATCGGGAAGCTGCCATCGACCAGACCACGGAGACGAACGAGCACGACGGCGAAAGGCAGGAAGAGCGGGACACACAAATCAGGGCGCGTTTCAACGAACGATCTGGGGAGCCAATTTCCCGCGGGAACAGCTCGGCGACCAGGACGGGCGGAGTCAGCGCATGGTGGACGCTGCTCCAACTGTGGCGCGTTCGTCCCCGATGGATCTTCCCACGACTGCTAGGCCTCACACGAACGTCCTCGGACACTTGGCCAGCTGACAGGAGACCTTGGGATGTCCATCCCCGGGCGAACTGCTCGAACGACACAAATCTGTAGATGCACGCCATAGCGACTGCGGCACCATCGATGAGCCGGCAGATGTGACTGGAATGCGACCGTCGCCTCATTCCTCGATCTGCAGGAACTCCGTCATGAACTCACGGATCCGCCCGATCACTTCGAGGTCGCTTCGCCTGTCGGAGCGGTAGAGGTCTCGTCGCCATTCAAACATCAGCGACTGGACACGGTCGTCTGCGCCGTAGTACTTCGTCGGCACCAGCGTCCCGGCAAACGGCGAATTCCTCGCTACCTCGATTCCGCGCTCGGCCGCCAGCAGTTCCGCACGGGCCACAAGCGACTCAGGTGTGTGGAACGGGTCGGTTCCAAGACACAGTTCCGGTCGCTCCTCACCACCCTGCTCATAGGTTTGGCGCACCTTCGGGTAGCTGTGTAGATCGATTATCAGGCATCGCCCGTGGGCCCCGAGCGCTGTCTCGACAGCCGACTCAAGTTCGCTGTGATGGGCGTCGTAAAGCCCTCGGAGCTCCGCCACCTCTGCCCGGTCGAGTTCTCGACGGATCGGCCGCAGTTCATGGTCGACTCGATAGAGCGCACCCATGCCGATCCCGGCCATTTCCTCGGCCGTGTCATCCCAGAACCGTTCAACGTCAACTAGCAGCCGGCTGTACCCGAACTTGACCACCGTCCCAAGACCATCCGCCATCACATCGGTGTCGTGATCGACGAGCGCCTCCTGCGTGGCCGCCAGATCGTTATCGCTGATCGCGAACTGGTGCCGGAACTCCCCCGGCACGTACCTAGAGCTGTGAGGAACATGGATCACCACATGGCTGATCGGCATTAGCGATTTTCCTGTCGTGTCACAAGGCAGGTCTACAGTCGCCGCATGGCGGTCACTCTCATACATCTAGACGGACTATCCCGGGCACCCCTCGGCTGCTGGTGGCTAGCCGGCGATGAGATCCGCAGCGAATATTTCGTGAACGATGCGAAGGCCGCCGGCGTCGAACGAGTTCATCAGACATTCGATCTGCGGATAAAGAACAATCCGGGCACACCACCGGTTGAGATTTGGAGTGAACTGGTCCAAGACTTCTACGGTTACACGCCCGGCTCCGAAGAGTGGGCACAGATCGACGCTCCGCCCGACGATCCCGAAACTTGGCTGCTCCAACGGGCCCATGAATGGTCGAAGTGGCGCTACGGAGACGGAGCGGTCTCCCCGAAAGCCCCAGCTCACCGTGCTCGCTACAAGTTCGCTGCCAGGCAGGCCAACCAACTCGCCGCTGCTGTCATACACGATTCAACGGATGGACGGTTCTCGCTATCCCCGCTACTTCCTGGCTCCAGGCGCCGGATCAGTACCCGCATCCTCGCGTTCACGAACTCGCTCGATGATGTCCTGATCGTCGCCGTCGGGTCTCAGGAACCCCCCGCTGGCGTCCAGTTCGCGCTGCCGTATGCCCTTTCGCTTCTCGGTGAACGTGAGCTACGCCTCATTCTTCCGGCTGGAACCGAGTGGCCAACTCTGGCTCGGCTCCCGTGGCTCGACATATCCGCCCGGGTCTGGACCCACGAAATCGGCGACCCATCCACACTCACCGAGATCGCAATACCGCTGCGCTCCACCGTGCTCGCAAGCCACACGGACAAACTCGTCACCACGACCAGCGATCTCGGTGACCGCGAACCTTGGGTAGCCGAACTCATCGAATGGCTCGCCGAGAATCCCGAAATTGTGACCGCGCACCGGCCCAGCTACATGGCCTGGCATTGCCGAGGCCGCCAGGTGCTCAAAATGAGCAGAACCAGGAAGGGCCTGCGGTTGAAGGCCGGCGTTCACTCGACCAACCCCGATAGCCCGTACACCCCAGGGATCGAATGGGCGATCGAGGCGCCAATGCAGCCGCTCGTCGCCGCCGCCATTCGCAAAGCGATCCAAACCGCAATCGCCGAGCGGTCTGATGGCACCGACACCGGCCATAAGGAACACCGTTTCCAAGCCCGTCTCGCTAACAGCAATATTGGCGACGCGCTGAAGTTGAAGGACCTGCGCCGTGAGTTCCCGGCATTTCGACCCGGAGCTGACAACGCCCGACGGGGCTATATCGATTTCCTTGGCAGCGACGAGTCAGGCCGGATTCATGTAGTGGAAACCAAGCTCGGTCACGATCCGATGATCGCCCTGCAGGCACTCGACTACTGCATTTGGGCCGACGCCCACCGGTCAGAGCTAATCGAGCACCTGGGACTCGACGCCGATAAGCAGCCGGCGATCGACCTCGTCGTTCTACGACCTCAAGGGCTCACCGTGATTGATGACTCGACCGCCTCAGTGCTCGAGCGTTTGAGTCGAGACGTGTCCTGGCAACTGTTCGAAGCAGTGGGTGATCTCGATGGCGATCTCCTGATTGAGCCGGTCCCCCGCCGAGACGCAATCACCCGATCTCGCTGGGTCGACAAGATCCACCGACGGGTCGAGAGCGCAGCAGTAATCGCCGGCGTGCCCATCGCCAACGGGTGGTTCCCCGACCGGCTCGACGGGGTCGCACCCGGCACCGATGACGCGCTAGCCAGCCTTGTCGAACAAAAGGCGCTGCACCCATACTTCGGGCACGTCCGCTCGTCACAGCGCTACGCGGTCGACCTGTTCGCGCCGCTTCGGCCATTGGGAGTAGCTCGTTTGCTGGCAACGTGGTTCGGGCCGATGGCATCAGCGGAGCCGCCTCATCTCGAATGGATCGACCCGAGCGACCATCTCGGCGAAGCAACAACGTCTCACCCCTACCAAACCCAGGTCGACGTCGCCCTGATCGGCGAAACCGACGATGGACGACGAGTAGCCGCACTGGTCGAGGTCAAACTGACCGAAGTCGCGTTCGGTGGCTGCTCACACGCAGAAGTCGCACCGCAGTCAGCTCAGTCGATCTGCACCAGCCCAGGCCCGTTCGGCGGCAACCCCGACGGCTGCTGGCAACTACGAAACCACGACAAAGACCACCGGCGGCTGTACGACCAGCACCTCCACCCGGCCGCGCCTCCCGAAGACGCGCCGCCAGGATGCTGGTTCCGGCGACTCAACCAGCCAATGCGGCTCGCCGCGCTATCCCGGGCGTTGGTAGACAACGGAGAATTCGACGAAACAGTCGTGGCGCTCACCTGCCCCACCGGCCATGTCGCCATTCGCCGCCAATGGCGCGAATCTCAAAGCCTGCTCGATCATCAACTCGATCTGCTTGAACCCGAGACGGTCGCTGCCCAACTGCCGCCGCCGGCTCAAGAATTCATGACCAACCACTACGGCGTGGTGCCGTCGACCAGGCCTGGTGAACAGTCAGACGAACTGCCTCGTCGACGACGCGAACGGCTCGGCTGGGGATTGGTCGCCGAGATCATGCGGCGGCATCCAACCGAGTTCCAAGTCGTCGAGACCCACCCCGGTGGAGGTCAATACGACTGCCTGTCGATGCTGGCCGCAGATGGCACCCACATCATGGATCTGAATCGTGAAGGAAGTCTCCACCTGATGCCGGACGGTCAGCGAATCGGTCCTGTCTGGGAACTGATCGAATTGCTTGGGCCAGCCAAGACCGCTGAGATGATCGACGACATCGGCCAATTCGCCGTTCGGGGAGGGCTACCGGATCGTGTGCCGACCGTGACCGCCATGTCGAAGATCGCGGGCGTGATGGCGCCGTTGGGATGGACTTGGGTCAACGGCATGTTCGCAACCAGCGGCTACGGCGGCGGACGGAGCGACTCGTGCTTCGACGCGTTTCCGCAGATCGACCGGGCAGTTCTCGGTGTCGAAGCCAGTCGCACGAACTTCACGCCCGAACAGCGATTCTGGTTCCTTGTCTCGACAGCCGTTGCCGGATCGGAATCCCAGCCGTCCCCCGCTCCGCGGTCGACATCGACGGATTCGGGTGGGCCAACGGCACCAGACACGACCTAACGGATCAATCCCAATGGAGCGAGTTCGTCAACGCGACGATCAGCTAGATCATCAAATGCAGCCGTTGAAGATCTGGCTCAGACTCAACGAACTCGACAGCCGACGATCCCACTTGTTGCAGACGGCCAAGGGCAAATAGCAGAACCAACGGCTTGTGAGGCGCTCGCTCGTGGCCACGTTGCCATTGTCGAATCGACCCGAACCTATCGATCCAGATTGCCGAGTTGTCAGGCAGCGATCCGCCGATCCCTATACGTCACATGAGGGACAGTACTTGGCAACGGATGGCCCGTCCCGAATTCCCAGCCGTCAACCCGATGTTGATCACAAAGGCGGCGGATTCGATGGCCATCTCCCGGAGACGGTCCCCAACCAGTTCCTCGTACGCCACTTCGCGGGCGCTATGTGAGAACTGCACCGCGCGTGCTCCAGCCTGCTAGAACCGCGTAAGCCAGAGAACCGAGCAACATGGAGGCGGAATCATGAGCGACACATCCCAAGGTGAGGGCTGGTGGATGGCATCAGACCAGAAGTGGTACCCGCCTCAAAGCGCTTCGACCATCGCTCCCCCAGCTCCTGTCCCCGCCGGTGGGGTGGGGCTTCCAGCCGGAGTCGTGTCCGCAAATCCGTGGATTCGTCTGGGCTCATCTCTGTTGGACAGTCTGCTCGTAGGCGTCACGCTGGGAATCGGCTGGATCATCTGGGCTTCGATGACAGCCGGCAGCGGGCAGACACCTGCCAAAAAGCTGCTCAATCTCAGAGTGATAGATAGTGCCTCGATACAACCCGTCGGAATTGGAAAGATGTTCTGGATGCGGGGTGTGATCGGGGGATTTGTCGCAAGCTTCGCGATCCCCTTCACCCTAGGAATCCTGCTACTCATGCCGTTCTGGGACAAAAGAGATCAGAACCTCTGGGACAAAGTCTCAAGCACCTATGTGGTCTCCGACCCAAACGACGCATGGGGCACAAAACCCTGACCCGGTAACGAACTGGGGACCCTCCTTGTCGCCATCCCCGAACGACATCGGCGCAATCGTTTCGGAACCGGACCGTTAATGCGTTTCCCAAGCCGGTTCGGCGCT
>JBDNJK010000070.1:0-19958 GCA_041687805.1 Acidimicrobiales bacterium | reverse complement strand
CCGCTGCCACAGCTACCACAGCGGCAGCCCCCGCCACCGCCGATATCACAGCTGCTTGGATCTACATCGGTCAGCCGGGCGACGCCGGCTGGACATTTGCCCACGATCAGGGTCGTCAGGCAGCCGAGGCCGCAACTGGTGCAACTACTCTCACGGTAGAGAATATTGCTGAAGGCAGCCCCGATTTCGAACAGGCGGTCCGAGACTTCATCGCCGAGGGAACCGACATTATTTTCGCCACGTCATTTGGCTACATGGACGACATGGAGCGATTGTCAGGCGAATTTCCTGATGTGAAGTTCATCCATGCCACTGGTTTCAAGTCCAACGACACCAACTTCACCAACTACTTCGGCCGCGTCTACCAGCCCCGTTACCTGTCGGGCATGATCGCCGGAGCCACCACCACAAGCAACACCATCGGCTACGTGGCGGCCTTCCCGATCCCCGAGGTCATTCGTGGCATCAACGCCTTCACCCTTGGCGCTCAGGCCACCAATCCAGGCGTCACAGTTCAGGTCAACTGGACATCCACCTGGTTTGATCCGGCAGTTGAGGGCGACGCAGCGCAAGCGCTGATCGACGCCGGTGCCGATGTGATTGCCATGCATCAAGACTCCACAGCCGCCGGTGAAGTTGCACAGAAGGCCGGCGCTCGCTGGGTTTCCTACAACTCCGACATGAGTGCCTTCGCTCCCGATGCCTACCTCACCTCGGCCATCTGGGACTGGGGCCCCTACTACACATCGGTGATCGAGCAGGTCGCCGCTGGCACATGGGATTCCACGCCCTACTGGGGTGGAATGGGCGACGGAATCGTGAAGCTCGGCAGCATCGCCGCCGATGTCGATCCGGCCCTCGTCACCCAGGTCAACGAACTGGGCGATCAGATGGCTGCCGGCACATTCGAGCCCTTCACCGGCCCACTTCTTGATCAGGACGGCAACGAAAAGGTCGCCGCAGGCGTCTCGATGGACGCGGGAGCAATGCTCGGCATGGACTGGTTCGTCCAGGGTGTCGACGGCTCAACCGGCGGGTGAGCCATCCGGCCGTCGAGCTTGACGGCATTTGGAAGAGATTCCCCGGCGTGATTGCCAATGCCGGGGCGAGCCTCACGGTTCGTCCCGGCACAGTTCACGCTGTTCTCGGGGAGAACGGTGCCGGCAAGACGACTCTCATGAATTGTCTTGCCGGTGTCTATCTCCCTGATGAGGGCGTGGTGAAGCTCAACGGACAGGAAATGAGATTCTCATCGCCGGCCGACGCCCTCGCAGCCGGCGTCGGAATGGTCCACCAGGAGTTTCGTCTGGTTCCCACCTTCACCGTCGCGGAAAACGTCGTGCTGGGATCGGCCCCACACATAATCTCCCGTGCCGAAATCAACCAATCGGTGGCCGAACTGGCCGACCGGTTCGGATTCTCCGCTGAGCCCGACCGCCCGGTCTGGCAACTGAGCATGGGTGAACGCCAAAGGGTCGAGATTCTCAAGGCGCTATGGCGAGATGCCCAGGTGTTGATTCTCGATGAACCCACCGCGGTTCTCACGCCCCAGGAAGCGGTTGACCTCGGCGGTGTGCTTCGCCAAATGGTGTCAGAAGGTCGCTCGGTGATCTTCATCAGTCACAAACTCGACGAGGTCACGTCGTTCTGCGACGAGGCCACAGTGCTCAGGGGTGGAGCAACCGTCGCCGCCTCGATCGATATTTCGAAGGTCGACACGACCCGTCTAGCTGAGTTGATGGTTGGTGACTCCGAAAAATCAACCGAGACAAACGCTCAGCGAACCACCGAAATGGGCGATGTGGTCCTCGCAGTGGACCATCTCTGCGTGATCGACGCTCGTGGTCTCACCGCGGTGGATGATGTGTCTCTCGAGGTCCATGCAGGAGAAATTGTCGGCATTGCCGGCGTCGCGGGTAATGGTCAGCGGGAACTCACCGACACCATCGCAGGCCTCGACGACAGCCTCACCGGCACAGTTGCGCTGATGGGAAAGAACCTCACCGACGCTTCGCCGAAGGTCCGTCATCAGGCCGGTCTCGCCTACGTACCAGAAGATCGTCTGGGGGTCGGTCTCGCTCCGAAGCTTCCGATCACCGAGAACGCGGTGATGCGCGACTACACGAAGATGAGCCGAGGACCGATCCTGCTCTGGGATCGCGCCAAGGCGTTCTCGGCCCGCTTGATCTCTGACTTTGAAGTGAAGATCGGGAGGGTCGAAGATCGGCTGGCGACGCTCTCGGGTGGCAACTTGCAGCGGCTTCTGTTGGGGCGCGAGTTGAGTGGCGCTCCGAGCGTCGTGGTGGCCGCGCAGCCCACTCGCGGGCTCGACGTCCACGGAGTTGCCGCGATACAGCGACTATTGATCGAACAGCGTGACCATGGCACCGGCATTCTGATGGTGTCGGAAGACCTCGACGAGCTCTTGGTGCTCTCCGATCGGATTCTCGTCATGTCCGAAGGCCGAGTCGTCGGCGAGTTCGATCCACAGGTGGCCACGAGAGCAGAAATCGGCGCGGCAATGGCAGGAGTGTCATGACCAAGAGAATGGTTCTGGCCCAACGCGAGCGCCCGACGCGCGGTGGCCAGCCGTTGGCGTTCGTCTTTGGCTTGGTGTTCGCTCTGGTTGTCGGAGCGTTGCTGCTCTGGTCGTCGGGCGACCCCGTAATCGACACTTACCAGCGGATGTGGGACAGATCGTTCGGCTCGGCCGACGTGATCTCGGCAACATTAAACAGGGCAGTGCCGCTCGCTCTCGCCGGGTTGGCGGTGAGCATTGCGGCCAAGATGGGGCTGTGGAACATTGGTGCCGAAGGACAGATCCTTTTCGGTGCAACCGCTGCTGCAGGTGTCGCCCGTATCGGCGGCAGTTGGCCTGGACCGATCCTCATCGTCGCCATGCTCCTGGGCGCAGCGTTGGGAGGTGCGCTGTGGGCGCTTGGTCCAGCTCTGGCTCGTGCCGAAATCGGCGTGAGCGAGATCATCACGACCCTGATGCTCAATGAGGTCGCGCTAAGACTGATTCGCTATCTGCAGGGCGGACCCTGGAAGGATCCCAACGGTTTCGGGAATCTTCAAGTAACGGCTATCCCTGAGCAGGCCGGATTGGGTGTGATTTGGCAGCGAGCGCACCTCGGCGTGCTGATCGCGTTGGGTGTGATCTTGTTCTTTGCATGGTTCATGACCAAAAGTGTGTGGGGCTATGAACTGCGAATTGCCGGATCGTCGGCGAAGGCGGCGACCTACGTAGGAATTTCGATGCGTTCCAAGGTCATCGGAGTTCTTGTCTTGTCCGGGGCAGTGGCGGGATTCGCCGGTGGCATCGAGCTCACGGGCACGGCAACGCGACTCAACGAAAATATCTCCAACGGATTCGGATTCGCCGGCATCATTGTGGCCGCGCTTGCGTTGATGCGACCCAGCGGAGTGCTGCTGGTTGCGGTTGCTTTCGGTGGCCTCCAGGTGGGCGGGCAAAGTATCCAGTTGCTGGGCGTGTCATCGGCGGTGTCGTCGATTCTTCAGGCGCTGATCCTCTTCGGGGCCATTGGGGCTGCGGTGCTGTCGAGTTATCAGATACGGCTTGTTGATCGGAAGGTGGCGTGATGTTGTTCGCGGGAATCACCGTCACCGAGGCCTCAGTCATCGGACTCGTGGTCGCAACGCTGCAATTCGCCACACTCCTCTATCTCGCGGCGCTCGGTGAGACGATCGCCGAACGAGCCGGCGTTCTCAACCTCGGTGTTGAGGGGATGATGGCGATGGGAGCCATGGCCGGTTATGTCGGCGGAGTCACCACAGGTAGCCCTTGGATGGGATTGCTGATCGGTGGGCTGGCTTCGGCGTTGCTCGCGTCGGTTCACGCCATCGCCGCGGTCGCATTGGGGGCCGATCAGGTGGTGAGCGGTCTTGCACTGACCATCCTGGGATTGGGGTTGGCCAATTTTCTCGGGTCGGGTTACACCAGCGACACGCGCCGGTCATTGTTTGTTCCGGTCGATATCCCGGGGTTGTCTGATATCCCGTGGGTGGGTGAGACGGTGTTCTCGATGTCTCCGGTTTCCTATGTAGCCATTTTGCTCGGGTTGACCACTTGGTTTGTACTCTCACGTACCAGTCTCGGTCTGGGGCTGAGAGCAGTGGGCGAGAGTGCCTCCACCGCCGATTCCGCCGGTCACGGTGTTACCGCCATTCGGATGTCGGCGGTGATCATCGGCGGCGCAATGGCCGGGTTCTCGGGTGCATTTCTCACCCTTGATACCGTTGGCGCCTGGAGTGACGGCATCACCGTTGGTCGTGGATGGATAGCCGTTGCGTTGGTGATCTTCGGCGCATGGCGGCCCGGTCGGGTTGCGCTCGGAGCGCTGTTGTTCGGGTTCACCCTCGCACTCGAGCGAAGGCTGCAACCGTTTGGGATCGAGTTCTCGCCGATCCTGCTGTCGATGTTGCCTTACTTGCTCACTGTCGGCGTGCTGATCATCATCTCCTACCGGGCGCGCAATCAGCCTGCACCGGCTCCCGCCGGGCTGGGAATTGCTTACCGCCGTGAGGAACGCTGATCAGGCGTCGAGCACCCGATGGCGGGCGTCTTCGGCGTTGACCACTGGCGGTTCGGTCGACCACGGGAAGTTGATCCATTGGTCGGTGTGCTTCCACGTGTAGTCGCACTTCACGAGAGAATGTGACTTCTCGTAGAGCACAGCGGTGCGCACCTCGGCCACCCGCTCTGATGTGAAGTCGTTGACCATCTTGAGGGTGTGGCCGGTGTCGGCTACATCATCGACAATGAGCACCTTGGCGCCATCGAGCTCGACAAAATCGACGTAGGGCGGGAGCATCACCGGGACGGGCAACCGCTCGTCGACGCCGGTGTAGTACTCGACGTTCATGACGTAGATGTTCTTGACCGATAATGCGTAGCCCATCGATCCGGCTACGAACAGGCCACCTCTGGCTATCGAGAGGATCATCTCGGGTCGGTAGCCGTCGTCTGCGACAGTCTGTGAGAGTGTTCGGACTGCAGTTCCGTATGTGGCCCAGTCGAGGACCTCGCGCTCTTCGCTCATTCGGGCACCGTATCCGACTGGACGCGCCGCCGTGAACGCAGGGAGGCCGTGTTCCCGATTCACACTACGTCGGAGGTTTCGAGCAGTATCAAGGAGTTCGAGCAATATCAAGGAGAGAGAATGATCGAGCAAGTGATCAAGCGTTGGCACCAACACCTTGCGGGTGAGTTGCCGGGCGGCCTCGACGCGATGTTGCACGCCGATGTCGTATTTTTCTCGCCCGTGGTGTTCACCCCCCAGCGGGGCCGTGACATCACCAAGCTGTATTTATCGGCAGCTTCTCAGGTCTTGCCCGGTGAAAAGAACTCCGATGGCGCATCCGAGACCTCTGATGGCAAGTTCCATTACGTGAAGGAAATCCTCGACGGCAACCATGCAGTTCTCGAATTCGAAACCATGGTTGGTGACATCTCAGTCAATGGGATCGACATGATCACCTGCGATGACGATGGGATGATCACCGAGTTCAAGGTGATGATTAGGCCAAAGAAGGCCTTGGAGGCCGTTCACGCCCGGATGAAAGCGATGCTCGAGTCGTTCGCAGCTGCGCAGGGCTGAGGTTGAGGTCGGGGGTCAGCCCCGCCCGTCGAGAAGGCCGGCCACGAGTGCCGCGACCTCGCTTCGTTCCGAACGATTCAGCGTGATGTGTCCGAAGAGTGGATGCCCGCGCAGGTGGTCGATGATCGCGCCGATGCCGTCGTAGCGTCCGACCCTCAGGTTGTCGCGCTGGGCCACGTCGTGGGTGAGCACAACCTTGCTGTTGGACCCGATTCGGGTGAGGGCGGTGAGGAGGACATTGCGTTCAAGGTTCTGCGCCTCGTCGATGATGACGAACGCATCGGTGATCGAACGGCCACGTATGTAGGTGAGAGGCAGGACCTCAAGCAGTTGTCGCCTGACCACTTCTTCGATCACGGCAGGGCCAGCGATTGATTCGAGCGCATCCGATACCGCGGCCGCCCAAGGCGACATTTTTTCGTTCTCGCTACCGGGAAGGTAACCGAGCTCCTGGCCGCCAACCGCATAGAGGGGCCGGAAGACAATCACCTTGGAGTGGGCTTGCTGTTCGATAACCGAGTCGAGTGCGGCTGCGAGAGCGAGCACACTCTTACCGGTGCCGGCTCGCCCGCCAAGAGACACGATTCCGACGGAGTCGTCGGTGAGCAGATCGAGAGCGATTTGTTGCTCACGTGATCTGGCCCTGACGTCGAACACCGGCCTGTCGATGATCCGGTGGACCCGCTTGTCGGCTCGAATACGTCCGAGACCAGACTGGGAACCGGCCACAAGCGCCACGCCTGTATTGACTGGCAGGTCGCGGGTCTCGGCCAAGTCGACCGTGTTGGACTCGAACAACTCGTCGACGATGGCGCTGTCGACCATCAAATCGGTGAAGCCGGTCCATGAGTCGTCGGAAACTTCGGTGTCGCGGAACTCGACGGCGTCGATACCAAGAACGCCGGCTTTCAGCCGAAGCGGTAGATCTTTGGATACCAGCGCGACGTCGGCCCCTTCGACACTGAGATTGTGGGCGACGGTGAGGATGCGGTGGTCGTTGGAGTCGTAGCGCAGCGCATCGGGAAGATTGGATGTGGTGGTGTGGTTGATCTCGACGCGAAGCGTGCCGCCGAAATCATTCACGGGAAGCGAAGACAGCAACGAACCATGGCGTTCTCGCAACTCCTCGAGAGCCCTCAGTGCGCTGCGCGCCGCCCACCCCAACTCAGGGTGATGACGCTTGCCTTCCAATTCGGTGAGCACCACCAGCGGAAGGATTATTTCGTGTTCCTCGAAACGGCGGAGCGCTGTTGGATCGCTGAGAAGGACCGATGTATCGAGGACGTAGGTACGGCGTCTGTCCGTCATGTCTGGGTCAGACGTTAAATCCCCGACGTGTTCTGAATGCGGATACCAGCTGGTTACACCACGTCGACGCGGATGGTGTGCCAGCCTTCGGCGCCGTTGGGCCTGGGCCCGACTGGACCAATTGGTTGGAGTTCGCCGGCTTCGTCGTATGACCGCACGGAGATCGTGTGACGTCCGGCGGAGGCATCCCATGTGGTGTGCCACTGCACCCACGACTCGTCGGTGGTCGTGTCGCCCAAGGCGGACTCGACCCAAGCGCCCTCGTCGATCGAGACCTCAACTTTCGAGATACCTCGCGTTGGTGCCCAGGCAACACCGGCTACTGGGGTTGGGCCGGCTTGGACCTTGGTGCTTCGCTTCGGTACGTCTATTCGAGACATGGTTTTCATCGGCCCGAGTTTCGACCAACCTCGGGGAATCCAGAAGCCGTCGAATTCGTCCCAGGTGGTGAGACGGATCTCCTCGATCCATTTGACTGCGGACACATAGCCATAGAGCCCGGCCACTACGAGCCGGGCAGGGAAACCGTGACGAACCGGCAACGGTTCACCGTTCATGCCGACAGCGAGAAGGGCGTTTCGGCCGTCGCCGATAACACTGGTGGGAAATCCAGCGGTCCAATCATCGCGGCTTCGCCCGACGATCTGACCGGCTTCTGGCTGGACCCCGGCACGATCGAGCAGCGCAGTGAGCGGCACGCCGGTCCAGGTGGCGTTGCCGACCAGATTGCCGCCTATCTCGTTGGACACACACGAGAGTGTGACGGTGTGCTCCTCGAGGTCCATTGCCAGGATGTCGTCGTAGGTCAGTTCATAGGGGTTGTCGACCAATCCTGTGAACGAGAGTTTCCAGCTTGCCGGGTCGATCTGAGGGATGGAAAGGGCAGTGTCGATTCGGTAGAAGTCGCTGTTGGGAGTAATGAAACTGGAGAGGCCGACGGGAGCATCGGTGAGACTGCCGAGACCCGTGGCGGCGGTAGCCGGGGCGCCTGCTGCATGAGTCGGCGGGATGGTGATTGTCTCGCGGGCACTTTCTGCAACCGACGTGCCTCGGACTCCTCGACCGATCCCTACCGTGGTGAGCGCGGCAGCTCCAGCCCCGGCCGACCATACGAGAAAGGCGCGGCGGGTGGCGTTCGGGTGAGTCGGGTCCTCGGCAACGGTGTGCAGCCGGGTCGGCCTGTCAACTCGATCAAGCAGAAAGACCAAGACAGACGCACCAAGTGCAGCGGCCGTCAGCGCCCAGAACCAACTTGCCGCGGCGGGCGAGATGGGATTACGAGCGACGACGAACCCGCCGAACAATCCAAAAGCGGTAAATCCAGCGACTCCCACGCGCTTGCCAAATTTGGCGCTTGCCGCCCCAAACAGTGCACCCACGACTATCGCCACGATGGAAATGCCCCACAACAAGATGGGTTTGTCGGCGGTGCCGGCGGTCTCGATCCCTCGTGCCGCTATTTCGCCGGGCGTGATGTCGACGATCCATTCGCCGACGGCCAGAACAAGCCCGGGGATGGCGTCGGAGAAGCCCGCTACCACCTCGCCGAACGCCAGTGACATCGACGCCGCGAGCGCACCGGCGATCAGACCGTAATGCTTCGGTTGTGGGTCAGGTCTACCGTCGGGCACGTCTATCATTTTCCGGTTGGATCTCGGGCCTGGTTGGTGTGGCGAATGCGAAAGTTTGGTCGATGAAAATACGGAAGGGACCGCGCCCCGTTTGGAGATGGCATGGCACGTCGTGTGGCTCGACCGCGCCAACGGCCGCCCCGATGGGCCAGAATGGTACGACGTGACTGATCCCCTGCTCTCCTATGGCCTTACTTCAAGGGAGACTCGTCGACGAGTAAATCCCGACGCCACACTCGGCCGGGTCGTGCGGGTGGATCGTGGGGAGTGCGATGTCGTCACTTCCGATAGCCGCATACGAGTGCTGTCCGACTCGACACGATCTCAGGGCGTGGTGGCACCGGTCACCGGCGACTGGGTCGAGGTCGACAACGACGAAGGCCTCGGGTTGGTGATCTCGAGCGTGCTCCCCAGACACACCAAGGTGAGCCGTCGCGATCCGGCAGAACGAGACCTTGAGCAGGTGCTGGCCAGCAATGTCGACGTGGTCGGCGTGGTTCACGGAATCGACAGGGCAATGCCGCCAGGACGCCTCGAGCGACTCTTGGTTCTGGCGCGTGACAGCGGCGCTGATGCCATCGTGATCCTGTCAAAGAATGATCTTCCCCACCGCCACGGATTGCGGGCAGTGGCGGAATCGGTCGCGGGCGCGACGCCGGTGATCGCAACCAGCACAACTGATGGGTCGGGCCTCGACCAGCTGCTCACCTACATCGGGTTTGGCAGGGTTATGGCTCTGGTGGGAGCGAGCGGTGTCGGGAAGTCCTCGTTGGTGAACGCATTGGTTGGGCACGAATTGCTCGAGACGGGTGAGGTGCGGGGCGACGCCAAGGGACGACATGTGACAACCGCCCGAGAATTGGTGCTCTTACCGGGCCGGGCCGGGATGATTCTCGACACGCCGGGCATTCGCTCGATCGGGTTGTGGGAGGCCGAACGTGCGCTCGATGAGGTCTTCGGAGACCTTCAAGAACTTGCTACGGCATGTCGATTCGGCGATTGTTCACACGAATCGGAACCGGGTTGCGCCATTCGTTCGGCGGTCGACAATGGCGATATCGATCGACTTCGGGTCGAGAGATTCAAAGCAATGTCGGAGGAGCTCGCAGGTCAACGCCAACGCGAGGAACAGCGGGCTCGACGCAACGAGAAAGATGGCGGTCGAAGGTCACGGCGCCGGCGAGGCAAGTAACTCCAGGAGTCGGCACCCGGCAGTCCAATCGGCCGCCCGTCTTGCGTCCGTGATGGCGCCCTGCAAACTTAGGGTGGCTTCGCCGCTCGGGCGAACCATCGATGCAGGGGGAGAGATGGACGACCAGCCTTGGCAGGGTGATGTGGTTTCACTGGTGGAGGCGTTCCGTAACGGAGAACGTCATCCGCGAGAGGAACTCGCCGTGACTCTTGCCGCAATCGAGCGGAGCGAACTCAACGCCGTGTGTCATGTGGACGCCGACGCGGCGATGGCCGCAGCCGACATGGCCGATGTCAACCTGCCGTTGGGAGGCGTGCCACTAGGGGTGAAGGAACTGTTGGCAGTTGCCGATTGGCCCAACACCAAGGGGTCGCTGGCGTTGGCAGATCGTGTTTTCGAAACTGACTCAACCGTCGTATCGAGACTGCGCTCAGCCGGCGCAATCCCATCGGCTCAGACCACCTCCAGCGAGTTCGGCGGGTCGAATCAGGCCACCACCCGACTTCATGGTGCCAGCCGCAACCCTTGGGGGCTGGACCGAACGCCGGGGGGGTCATCGGGGGGTTCGGCCGGCGGTGTCGCCGGTGGGATCTTCCCCATCGCCACAGGGAGCGATGGCGGCGGGTCGATCCGCATACCTGCTGGTTTCTGTGGGTTGGTCGGCCTCAAGCCGACGTACGGACGTCTCCCGAAGGGTCCGAAGACATCGCTGGGCAACATCACGGCAGTCGAGGGGTGTCTGTCACGAAGTGTTCGCGACACGGCCCGGTATCTGGATGTCACAAATGGGGCACACGCTCGAGATCCGTTGAGCCTGCCACGGGTCGAGGGCTACGAAGCGGCGCTCGGAAGTGGCCGTGAAGCTCTGCGCGACCTACGAGTGGCGGTTGTCGTCGACCATGGCACCGCGGTCCTCGCCCCTGAAACCGAGGAGTTGGTAATGGCGGCCGCCGAGGAGTTGGTGGCCGCGGCAGGGATGCGTCGTGTGGACCTTTCCCTCAGGCTGCCTTCAGTGATGGGAGCGTGGTCTCTCACCGGATCTGTTGGTCTGCGACAGGAACTGGGTGAGCGGTGGCCGGCGTGTGCCGAACAACTGACCGGCATGATTCGCAAAGGGCTCAAGATGGCGGACGAACTTGTCAATCTTGATGCACTGGTGATGGCTGAGAACAGGCGAAGCGAACTCAACGAGGCCATGGCCGACATGTTCGATCAGGTCGACATACTCATCGCGGCGACGAATCCTTCTACCGCCTTTGATGCGCAAGGCCGGCTTCCCAGCGTGTTCGGGGGTCGTGAGTCGACTGCCGGCAACAACGGTGCGCTCACGACTCCTTCCAACATCTACGGCAACCCGGCGATCTCGTTGCCGGCCGGAGTGGCAAGCGACGGCCTACCGGTGGGCATACAGGTGATTGCTGCTCATCATCGGGAGGCGACACTTCTCGAACTTGGTCTGGTCTGGGAGGCGACACGTCCATGGCCGCTGGTGGCGCTGCCGCTCGACCGTCAGCCCAGTTGAGAATTGGCCTCCGAGTAGAGCGCGGCGGTTGTGCTTCCCAATACGGCGACAGCGCCGAGCGCGACGATAGCGATGAGCCCTACGAGCAACGCGTACTCGATGAGGCTCGCGGCGCGGTCGTTGTCCAAGTGCAAAAACATCCAGATTCGGGTGAACACAGCGGCAGTCATCTTTACTCCTGGAATTGGGCCGGGCTTACCTCTATCGGTCGAGTCGCCTGATATTTGAGGATCTGACATCCAGACGTTCATCACTTGTGATTCCGGGCAAATCTCTCGAGTGGGCGCTCTGGGTGGTGGAAATACATACTTAGCGTGGCTTTCCAGAAAGTCCATGATGCGCTATCGTCATTGTCTTGGGGCGAAACGGAGTGGAGAGGCAATGATTAGCGGTACCGCAGTGATGACAAATCATCGTGTGAACTCTGATCAGAAATGGGTGGTTTTCACTGGGCTCGTGGTGCTCAACATCATGGATGTGGCGACCACGATGCTGGTGCTCAGCCGGGGTGGAGTCGAGGGCAACCCGTTTATTCGTCCGTTGACCGGCGTTGTCTGGCAGGTATCTCTGCTCAAGGCGGTCGTGTTGGCGATGATCGGCGTGTTTTTGGCACGTAGTCACCAGTCACGAATCGGCGAACTGGCACTTGCGGCGACCACCGGCTGGTATCTCGCCGTGGTCATGTGGAACCTCAGCGTTCTCGCCGCGGTCTAGCGGAGCCCACGGGTAATCGATCTCACACCCGAACTCCGGGCGTGGTTGATATCAATCCTTGATTCGTTCGACGACGTAGTCGATGCAAGCGGTGAGCGCCGCTACATCGTCGGGATCGACCGCCGGGAACATACCAATGCGGAGCTGGTTGCGACCGAGCTTGCGGTAGCCGCCGGTGTCGAGAATGCCATTCTCGCGAAGGACCTTCGAGATGACGTTGGCATCCACCGATTCGTCGAAATCGATCGTGCCGACCACCGGGCTGCGCTCCGATTCGATCTGCACGTATGGAGAGGCGATGTCGCTCTTCTCCGCCCAGCTGTAGAGGTGGCTGGCCGATTCGGCGCTACGGCCCGCTGCCCACGACATCCCTCCGTTGTCGTTGAACCAGCTAACCGTCTGCGCTGTGAGGAAGATCGTGGCGAGCGCGGGGGTGTTGTAGGTCTGGTCCTTACGGGAGTTGTCGAGCGCAATCTTGAGATCGAGCGATGCCGGGCACCATCGGCCGGAGGCGTGAATCTTCTCGATTCTCTCCGCTGCCGCAGGTGAAATCATCGCCAGCCACAGCCCGCCATCGGACGCCAATGCCTTTTGAGGTGAGAAGTAGTAGACGTCGGTGGCCAACGGGTCGAACTCAATCGCCCCGGCTCCCGAAGTGGCATCAACGAGCATCAGGGCCGACGCATCGTCGACACGAACCGGATCGACCATCACGCCTGTGGAAGTCTCGTTGTGGGGATAGCAGTAGGCGTCCACTCCCGCCACTGCTTCAAGCGCCGGACGGGTACCTGTTACTGACTGAGCCACCGATGGCTCTTCGAGATGTGGCGCACCCTCGGCCGCTTTCAGGAATTTGCTGCCGAACTCGCCAAATGCGAGATGATGTGAGCGCTGTTCTATCAGGCCAAACGTGGCGCAATCCCAAAATGCTGTGGCGCCGCCATTACCCAGGATCATCTCGTAGCCGTCGGGGGCGGAGAAGAGTTCCGATAGGCCGTTTCTCAGCTCCGCGACAACGAATTGAACGGTTGCTTGACGATGCGATGTGCCCATGTAGTCGACGCCATGGTCGGCCAACGCGCGAATGGATTCGGCGCGGACCTTCGAGGGGCCACTGCCGAATCGGCCATCGGAGGGAAGTAGATCGGCTGGTATGGAAATGTTGGGAGTACTCACCCCAACACTCTCGCACCTCAGAGCCCCATCCGGCGCGAATTCAGTGACGAATTTCGAAGGCTCGGAATACGATTGGATGGCTACGCTGCAACTACTGCCTGCGGGTGGTCTAGCCAGCTACGTCGTCTCCTGAATCGAGCGTGCAATGAGCATGGACCGAATCTCACGAAGGGTCGGCGCTATAGCTCCGTCGGCCACTCTCGCTGTCACCACCAAAGCCAAAGCCATGAAGGCTGCTGGCGAGAACGTGATCGGCTTCGGAGCGGGCGAACCCGACTTTCCGACGCCAGCGCATGTTGTCGAAGCAGCTGTGGAGGCATGTCGAGATCCGCGTAATCACAAGTACTCGGCAGTCGGCGGCCTTCCTGAGTTGAAGAACGCAATCGTCGCGAAATCAATGCGCGACACCGGCCTCGAAGTTGATCCTGGCGGTCTCATCGTCACCAACGGCGGCAAGCACGCGGTCTTCAACTGCATGCAGGCGCTGCTCAACCCCGACGACGAAGTGTTGCTACCAAGTCCCTACTGGACCACCTATCCCGAGCCGGTTGCGCTCGCCGGTGCCATCACGATCGCTCTCCGCACCGACGCGGCTTCGGGATTCCGGGTCACCGTCGATCAGCTGGAAGCGGCTCGCACTCCCAACACCAAGGCGTTGATTTTCGTTTCACCGTCGAACCCCACCGGAGCGGTATACCCACGCGACGAGATCGAGGCGATCGGTCAATGGGCGGTCGAGCACGGCATCTGGGTGATAACCGACGAGATATATGAGCATCTTGTCTACGGCGATGCCGTCAACTATTCGATGCCGGTGCTAGTGCCAGAACTGGCTGATCGATGCGTTGTTCTCAACGGTGTGGCCAAGACCTACGCCATGACCGGTTGGCGCGTCGGTTGGATGATCGGCCCGAAAGATGTCGTGAAGGCGGCAAGCAACCTGCAATCGCACTCCACAAGCAACGTCAACAACATCGCTCAGGTGGCAGCCACCGCGGCGCTCAACGGATCGCTCGACGCTGTCGTCAAGATGCGTGAAGCCTTCGACAGACGCCGCGTGACGATGCATCGAATGCTCAACGAGATCGACGGTGTCGTGTGTTCAGAGACTCAGGGCGCGTTCTACTCGTTTCCTTCGTTCGAGGCTGTCATCGGGCGCGAGATCGCGGGTCGTACCATCACCAGCACGATCGACTTGGCCACGGTCGTCCTCGACGAAGTCAAGGTGGCGATCGTTCCGGGTGAGGCGTTCGGCGCTCCCGGGTATGCCCGCCTTTCGTTCGCGTTGGGCGATGAAGACCTGGCCGAGGGTGTCGGCCGCATGGCGGATCTGCTCGGGCGTTCGTGAACCCCGCGGTAGCCGCATTCGGGGAATGGGATTCTCCCATTACCGCAGCGTCTCTCGTTGGGGGAGCGGTTGGTGTCGGCGATCTCTTTGTCGATGGCGACGACTTTTGGTGGTCTGAGGCCCGGCCCGATCAGGGTGGCCGCACCGCAGTCGTTCGTCGTCGCGATGCACGGGTGGAGGAGATCACTCCACCCGACGCCTACGTGCGCAGCCTCGCCCACGAATACGGCGGCGGCGCTTGGTGCGTCGCCTCTGGTGTCCTCTACTACGTCGAAGTGTCGGATCAGCGGGTGCGTCGCCTCGGCCCGGACGGTGAACCGAAACTCATCACGCCCGAACCGGCAACGGCGCAAGGTCATCGCTACGCCGACCTGATCTGCAGCGCTGACGATCGCTGGTTGATCGCGGTTCGTGAACGACACGAGGTCGACAGCGAGCCCGTCAACGAGCTTGTGGCGATCGCAACGGATGGATCGTCCGACGTGGCGGTGCTGTGGCAGGACAGCGATTTCGTGATGGCACCCCGCCTGTCTGCCGGCGCAACACAACTGGTGTGGATCTCGTGGAATCACCCGTCGATGCCGTGGGGTGTCACCGACCTTTGGATCGCCGATTTCGTCGACGGTCGCGTGCATAACCCGCGCAAGCTGGTTGGCAACGGCTCCGAGGCGCTCTGCGAGCCGGGGTGGACCGCCGATGGCCGTCTTCTCGTCTGCACCGACCGCACCCAATGGTGGAATCTTTACGAGGTCGACACGTCGACTGGCGATCTGGCTGCGGTAGTGAGCGGACCGTTCGAGATCGCCACACCGCCGTGGATCTTCGGAATGCAGAGGTGGGCCGTCAGCGGTAGCCATGTCGTGGTCGTGGCAGGAATGCCGGCGGGCGACGAGTTGGTGGTCGACGGACGCACCATTGCACTGCCCGACACATCAATCACATCCATGCGGGCCACCCCACACGGCGTTGCCTACATCGGAGCTGGCTGGGGTCATGAATCCGCAATAGTCACAGTTGTTCTGGGAGACAACGGCCGCATCGAGCGAAACGTGGTCGCATCGTTTCGGGAGCTGCCGGTGCCGGCCGACTTGGTGGTCGAACCCACACCCATCTCGTTCCCCTCTGGGGGTGCCGAGGCGCATGGCCTGTACTACCCACCCACCAATCCTGGTTTCGAGGCTCCAGAGGGCGAACTCCCGCCGTTGTTGGTGCTCGCCCACGGCGGCCCGACGGCACAGGCCAGGCGTCAGATCCAGCTCGGGTATCTCTACTGGACATCTCGGGGAATTGGTGTGGTCGATGTCGACTATCGCGGTTCCACCGGCTACGGACGCACATATCGAGGTGCCCTAGATGGCGAGTGGGGGCTAGCGGATGTCGAAGATTGTGTCTCTGCGGCCCTTTACCTGGCCGATCGTGAGGACGCCGACCGTGAGCGTTTGATGATCCGTGGCGGTTCCGCCGGCGGCTTCACGGTCTTGTCGGCGCTGGCGTTCCATGATGTGTTTGCGGCTGGAGCGAGCCGCTACGGAGTCGCCGATCTCTCCGCTCTCGCCACCGACACCCACAAGTTCGAGTCGAGATATCTCGACACGCTGGTGGGGCCGTGGCCTGAGGCTCGCGATATCTACGAGGCGAGATCGCCGATTCATCACGTCGAGGGCTTCGACCGGCCGATGATTGTGTTGCAGGGCGACCAAGACCGTGTCGTGCCGCCCAACCAGAGCGAGATGATCGTCGCCGCGCTGCAGGCCAAGGGGGTGCCAGTTGCATATTTGTTGTTCGAGGGTGAGCAGCACGGGTTTCGTTCCGCCGACAACATCGTGGCGGCGCTCGAAGCCGAGCTTGTGTTCTTCGGCAAGATCCTCGGCTTTGTGCCCGCCGGGAATCTGCCGGCGGTCGAAATCCGTCACTGAGGTGGTCGATGGCCACCTAGCATCGGCTCATGCGTAGTCGTCTGCTGATCGTGCAACTCGCGTTGGCGGTCATGGCGGCGCTCGCTGTGACGATCGTGGCGTTGCCGACGATGAGTGCGGCCGTGCCGAGCGGCCAACTGGACGTCTTCGTGCAATTGCGTGACGGTCAGCCCATTGTCGGCGCCGAGGTGCAACGCGGGTCGGTCCTCGCGACGACCGATTCGGTGGGGCGAGCAAGACTCTCCGGTATCGGCCCTGGAGCCATCACTGTCTCCCACCCGATTCAACCCGACCGCACGGTGCGATGGCTGGGTGACGGAGATCGCATGGTGATCGTCCTTGCGTCGCCAGTTCGTCGGGCAGTTCACATCGCGGGCACGCTTCCCGGCACAACACGCTGGCAGGAGCTATTGACTCTCGCCGACCAGACGTCTCTCAATGCCGTGATGATCGACATGAAGGATGAATCTGGACGGGTATTTCCCACATCGAGTTCTGCTTGGGGCGCGCTTGCCGGGTCGGTGTTGTCGCGTTGGGAGATGAGCGCGGTGGTCGACGAAGCTCACGCACACGACCTGGCCGTGATCACACGCATAGTCACATTCCAGGATCCGGTCGCGGGCCGAGCGTTACCCGAGATGGCAGTGTGGAACCGTTCGACCGGCGGCCCATATCAGAAGAAAGGCCAGTATTTTCTCGATCCGACCGATCCTGACGCACGCGACTATGCGCTTGAACTTGCCCGTGAAGCCTGCACCGCCGGTGTCGACGAAGTGCAATTCGACTATGTGCGTTTCCCCGATGGGAATTTATCCAACCTGCGGTTCGATGGTGGGTCGGGCGCCGATGTGAGAGTTGCCACTATCACCGGATTCCTCGCCGATGCCAGGGCGACGTTGCCGCGGTCGTGTGATGTCGGCGCCGATGTGTTCGGGTTTATTACCTCGATCGACAACGATGTGGGTATCGGTCAGCAGCTCACTTCGCTGGCTGGCGTCATTGATGTGGTCTCGCCGATGGTCTATCCGAATCATTGGGGTGCGGGATGGTTCGGATTCTCGGTGCCGGCGAATCATCCGGGGGAGGTGGTCGACGGGTCGAGCCGCAACGGGCTCGCCAGGCTCGGTGATTCCACGACCGTGCTGCGGCCTTGGTTGCAGGATTTCGGGGGTTACGGGCCCACTGAGGTTCGGGCCCAGATCGACGCGGCCGACGCCCTCGGGCTGGGCTGGCTCATATGGAACGCGGGTAGCCGGTTCAGCGAGGCTGGTATCCCAACGGATACGGAGCTCTTGACCCCGGGCGATCCGCCGCTGCCGATCGTGGAATCGTTGCCGGCTTCAGGATTTTGGGACGTACCGCCCGCGTCCAAATTCGGCCCCGACATCACGTGGCTCAGAGAAACGGGCATAACCCACGGCTGCAATCCTCCTTGGCGCGACGAGTTCTGCCCGAGACGAATGTTGAGCCGTGGCGAGGCCGCGGCAATGCTGTCCGCAGCGCTGAATCTGCCGGCCGCGACGGTCGATCACTTCGATGACGACAACGGATCCACCCATGAGAGCGGCATCAACGCTTTGGCCGAGGCGGGCATCACAAGAGGGTGCGGGCTCCGGATATTTTGTCCGAGTTCAGCGCTCACACGAGCCCAAATGGCGGCATTGATTGCCCAGGCTCTCGACTTGCCCGACGTTGTCGCCAATACGTTCGACGATGACGACGGGCTACAGCTCGAATCCGACATCGAACGGATAGCGGCGGTTGGTATCACCAATGGATGCGGATTGAGAGAATTTTGTCCGGGGGAGCCAGTGCTGAGAGAGCAGGTGGCGGCCTTCTTGTACCGAGCTCGGGCCTCCTGAGCTTGTTCAAGCGGACAACAACAGGTGTTTGTCTTTCGCCCCGTGGTTGGCGAGCCGTCAAGTAGGGGCGATGATTGCTACATGTCACGCATCCTCGTTACCGAGAAGATCGCCGAGGCCGGTCTGGAATCGCTGAGGCGAGCCGGCCATGAAGTCGATGTGAACCTGGGGCTGAGCCCTGAGCAACTCATCGAGGCTGTCGTCGGCGCAACAGCGCTCATAATCCGCTCCTCGACTCAGGTCACCTCCGACGTATTGTCTGCCGGCAGCGATCTTGTGGTTGTCGGCCGTGCCGGTATTGGTCTCGACAATGTTGATGTCGGAGCTGCAACCGACCGCGGTGTGATGGTTGTCAACGCTCCGCAATCAAACACGTTGTCGGCAGCCGAGCACACGATGGCGATGTTGCTGGCTCAGGCCCGCAATATCCCCCAAGCCCACAGTGCGCTCACCGATGGCAGATGGGAGCGTTCGAAGTGGGAGGGCGTCGAACTCAGCGACAAGACTCTAGGAGTCATCGGACTCGGCCGGATCGGGAAGCTGGTTGCGCATAGAGCGGCAGCTTTCGGTATGAAGATCGTGGCCTACGACCCGTTCGTGTCGGCGGAGATAGCCCGCAAGCTAGGCATCGACGTCCTCAATCTCGCCGATCTGATGGCCACCGCCGATTTCGTCACCATCCACGTAGCCAAGACCCCTGACACCATTGGCCTGATCGGCAAGGAAGTCCTCGCCGCAGCCAAGAGCGGGCTGAGATTGGTCAACGTCGCTCGCGGTGGAATCGTCGACGAGGCAGCGCTGGCCGATGCAATTCTGGAGGGGCGCGTTGCCGGTGCGGCGTTCGATGTGTTCGAGACGGAGCCATGCATTGATTCCCCGCTGTTCGGAGTGCCCGGAGTCGTTGTCACGCCACACCTTGGAGCATCCACGCGTGAAGCCCAAGACAAGGCTGGTGTCACCATCGCCGAACAGGTGCAGTTGGCGCTCACGGGAGATTTCGTTCCGTTCGCCGTCAACGTCGATGCCAGCGAGGCGACCGAGGTGCTCAAGCCATTTCTTCCTTTGGCCGAACGCCTTGGTTCGATTTTCGCATTCTTGGTCGATGGTCTGCCCGGTTCGCTCGATGTCGAATTTCGCGGCGACGTGGCAGGAGTCGACACCCGGTATGCGGTGCTGGCCGCGGTGAAGGGCCTGATGTCGCAGGTGAGTGACCAGCCCGCGAGCTATGTCAATGCACTATCACTGGCCTCGGAACGCGGCCTCGAGGTGCGCACAATCACTGTCGATGATTCCGACACCCGTACCGGGATCGTCGCGCTCCGCGGGGGCGGTCACTCGATCACCGGCACGCTTTCGCCACTCGACGGAGGGTTCCGTGTGATCGGCCTTGATGGGCACAGCCTGGAGATCAGGCCGGGACGCAACATGCTTGTCGTTCGCAACGACGACACCCCCGGAATGGTGGGGGTGGTCGGCGCAGCTCTTGGAGATGCCGGCGTCAACATCTCCAACATGCATATCGGCGAGACCGACGAGGGCGTTGCCGCCCTCATGGTGGTGGCTACGGCCGTGCCTGTGCCTCCGGCGGTGCAGGATGCTCTTCGCCAACACCCACACATACAAGCGGTGAGGGCGATCGGCCTCTCTTGATCAGCAAGTGATCAGCTT
>JBDNJK010000069.1:0-6468 GCA_041687805.1 Acidimicrobiales bacterium | reverse complement strand
TGTCTCATCGATACGAACAAGCATCCGCTGATCAATGTTGATGTAACCGTCAGAAAAATCGACAACCTCGGCGCGGGCATCAGTGATGGTGATGCCATCAGCAGCCATGTCGTACTGGCCATCGCCAACCGCGATGATCATGCCGTCCCACGCCGTCGAGACGAAATCGGGAACACAGTTGAGCAACTCGCACATCGCACCGATTGCCGAGTAATCCCAGCCGGCACCCTTGTTAGTGGCCGTGTCGATGTAGTTGAACGGCAAGTAAGCATTCTCGATCGCAATCGTGACCGTGCGACCACCCAGATCAGGCAACGCAGGAGCTGCGTCTGACCCTGAACTTGCTGTGGTTGCCGGAGCGGCGGTGGCTGCCGGCGTGGCGGTATCGGATCCGCTATCGCCGCAGGCTGCCGCCACGAGGCTGAATGCGAACAGCAACGCGACGATCTGTGTGACTCTCTTTGACATGATTCCCTCCAGGAATTCTCGCCCGTGTAACCGAGCGGGAGAGAGGCTACACACCACACGGCGTTTATGCCCAGCCAATGGCCCACACCGCCGACTTCACTGATCGATCTTGGGTCAGCCTTCGCAGTAGATGGTCATAGCCCCATCACGGGCAAAACCGGCCAATTGAATGCCCGCCATGTCGGCCACCGCAGCGGCAAGGTCGGTCGGGGCGCTCACCGACACCATCGCTCGGAAGCCGGCGGCCCAACCCTTGTGAGCGAGTTCAAAACTGGCCCTGCCACTCAACGCCAGTCCGAGCCCAATCGCCGGAAGCCGACCGTCTAGCAACATTCGGCCCACCACCTTGTCGACCGCGTTGTGGCGACCGATGTCTTCTCTCACCAGAGAAATGGCGCCGTCTCGCTCGATCACACCGGCTGCGTGAACAGCCCCAGTTGCATCGAACAACATCTGGCCCTTCCGTAGCAGATCCGGTGCCTCGGCCAGCGCCTCCCAACTCACGCTCGCTCCACCAACACGAGGCAGGTCATTGGCGAGTTCATCGATCTCGTCGTGCCCACAAAATCCGCATGACGAAGTCGTGGCCGTGAGCCGCGGTCGTGGCGCCGGCGCCATGCCGCTTGTTGAAACGCTCACGACGTTGAATGCCGACGCCACCGCCGAACCATCAGCGCAGTAGCGCACTGAGGTGACGGGGCGCCCTCCGAGCAGGCCTTCGCTGTGACAGAAGCCGACCGCCAACTCAAAGTCGTGACCTGGCGTGCGCATTGTGGTGGCAACCCTCACACCGTCGAGCTCTATCGCCATTGGCTCCTCTGAAGCCACCTCGATCGGCAGCCGGCCATTCTCCTGACCATCAGAGGTCCAGTGGCGGGCGAGACGTCGTGTACTCCGGGACCGTGCAGCCATCAGTAGATGGTAGCGACAGGTCCGAGACTCAGTTTCGCTTCAGCACCGACCGAAGGTGATGAGTCAACGGTTCGCCTACCGCTGCCATCCACATTTCGACAACCATTTCATCATCGACCACTCGTAGATGCCGCCTCACCCCGGAAACCATCTTGGCCGACGGCGCCACCTCCATCAGAGTCGAATTCAGGTCGAGATCCAACACATCACCATCGATCTCCACGGAGCCGATATCGATCTCGACAATTCCAGATGGTTGGGCGACCACCAACTCCACAGCGCCGCCACCGATCGCTCTGAGATAGCCGGCCTCGGCGTGAAGGGGTAGTCCGGTGGACAGATCACGAGTCCGCTGATTCATCGACAGGAACGGCTTTCCGACATGGCCGAATGTGACCTCTTCGCGATATTCGAAATTGTTGATCGTGGGGTAATGACCCGCGCCGATGCCGCTCCACTTGCCGATCAACGGTGCCAACTCGAGACAGTCGGGGTGAATGGATGGCTGATTCGTCATGGTCTACAAAGTAGGCCAAAAATACTTTGGCGGGGCCGCTCGACTCGAGTCGATGGCCCCGCCGAAGCGGAATTCAGTAGTCCATGTCTGGCATGCCGCCAGCGCCGGATTCTTCCGGAGCGTCGGCGACCACTGCTTCTGTTGTGAGGAACAAAGCGGCGATCGACGCGGCGTTCTGAAGCGCAGAACGGGTGACCTTGGCGGCGTCGATAATTCCCGCAGCCATCAGGTCGATGTATTCGCCGGTTGATGCGTCGAGGCCGTTGGAGCCTTCCAGGTTGCGCACCTTCTCGACAACAACTCCGCCCTCCATGCCGGCGTTCACAGCGATTTGCGTGAGAGGCGCCTCGAGCGCCTTCGACACAATCTTCGCTCCGACACGTTCATCGGCATCGGCCATGCCCGAAAGAAGATCGTCAACAGCTACCTGAGCCCTCAGCAAAGTGACGCCGCCGCCGGCGACGACACCCTCTTCGATAGCGGCTTTGGTGGTTGACACCGCGTCTTCGATGCGGTGCTTCTTCTCCTTGAGCTCAACCTCGGTTGCGGCGCCGACCTTGAGTATCGCTACTCCGCCCGACAGTTTGGCGAGACGCTCTTGGAGCTTCTCGCTGTCGTAGTCGGAGTCGGTGTTTTCGATCTCAGCCTTGATCTGGCTGATCCGACCGGCAACATCTGCGGCATCTCCCGCACCTTCGATGATGGTGGTCTCGTCCTTGCTAACCACGATCTTGCGGGCTTGGCCCAACATGTCGAGAGTGACGGATTCGAGCTTGAGGCCAACCTCTTCGGAGATGACCTGACCGCCGGTGAGGATCGCCAGATCCTGCAGCATGGCCTTGCGGCGCTCTCCGAACCCAGGAGCCTTGACCGACACTGAGGTGAAGGTGCCGCGGATCTTGTTGACGACGAGCGTGGCGAGAGCCTCGCCCTCGACATCCTCGGCAATGATCAACAACGGCTTGGCAGCCTGCATGACCTTTTCGAGAACCGGGACGAGGTCACGAACCGCGGTGACCTTGGAACCGACGAGCAGGACGTAGGCATCGTCGAGCACTGTCTCCATGCGCTCGGTATCAGTGACGAAATAAGGAGAGATATAGCCCTTGTCGAAGCGCATGCCTTCAACAAGATCCATTTCCAAACCGAATGTCTGGCCCTCTTCAACAGTGATGACTCCGTCTTTGCCCACCTTGTCGATGGCTTCGGCAATGGTCTTGCCAATTTCGGGGTCGGCAGCAGAAATGGCGGCAACGTTGGCGATCTGCGACTTGTCGTCGGACACGTCCTGAGATCCGGCATGGATCGACTCGACAGCGGCTTCGACCGCTGCTTCGATTCCTCGCTTGACCGACATTGGATTGGCACCGGCGGCAACGTTGCGAAGCCCCTCATGGACCATGGCCCATGCAAGAACGGTGGCGGTGGTGGTGCCATCGCCGGCAACGTCGTCGGTCTTCTTGGCAACTTCCTTGACCAGCTCGGCGCCGATGCGTTCGAAGGGATCTTCGAGATCGATCTCCTTGGCAATCGACACACCGTCGTTGGTGATTGTGGGTGAGCCCCACTTCTTTGCCAGGACCACGTTTCGGCCCTTCGGGCCGAGGGTCACGCGCACGGCATCAGCGAGCACGTTCATGCCTCGCTCAAGGCCACGTCGGGCTTGTTCGTCGAATTGGATTATCTTTGGCATCGTTCCTCCGGAGGCAAAGACCAATTGGGGTCAACTGTCGTTGGCACTCTTATGCCTCGACTGCTAATTCAAGCCTGTAAGGCGCAGGATCACAACCAAAATGAGCACTTTGGTGCCGTCAGCCGCCCGCCACCGCCGGAACAATGCTGACAGTCTCGCCTTCAGGAACGGCAGTTGCGAGTCCATCCATGAATCGGACGTCGTCGTCGCTCACGAACACATTGACGAAACGGCGAAGATTTCCGTCTTGATCGAGAATGCGTTCCCGGAATCCGGGGTGGGTCGATTCGAGCGATTCGAGCACATCAGCCACTGATGCTCCATCGACCTCGACTTCAGACGCGCCAGCGGTAAGTGTCCGCAGTGTGGTTGGAACCCTGACAATCACGCTCATTTTGTCACCTCGAAGACATCGAATCCCGACCGATCGTATCAGGTATCGACCCACGTGACTCCAGCGTCTCGCCTAACCTTGACCTGTGGCCGTCGAGAAATACCGCAAGAACCAAGACGACAACAAGCCCCAGCGCTCGCGCCTCCCCAGACCGGCGATGGTTGTCGTTGCCGCTCTGGCCGCATTCGGTGCGGTCACCCTTGTGCAGTGGGTTTTCGTATCGATCATCGGTTTGGTGAAGCTCGTCCTCACCATTGTGGTCCTGCTCGGCATCGCGGGCTGGGTTGTGTCGGCCAAGGCCAACCGCTGATCCACTCTGCCGCATTCGCTGCCAAGCGAGTATCAGAACCTGTCGATAATTGACCCCACGGCAGATTCGATGCACGCAAGAGTGGATGCCATGGCGACGTCGTGACCGAATTTCTCCGTCAGGTCCAATACCTCTAGTTGACCTGGGGCCGATGGGTCACGCGAGCCGACCACTGCCACGACCGGAATTCCCGACGCGGACGCCAACTCCACTACCCCACCAACCACCTTGCCCCGAAACGACGACGGGTCGAGCCGACCCTCACCCGTGATCACGAGGTCTGCCGTCTCAATCGCGTCGTGCAATCCAACCGCGTCGGCGATCAGGTCAAACCCCGGCCTCAGCTTTGCCCCGGCCGCCAAGAGTCCGCCGGCCAAGCCACCCGCCGCCCCAGACCCAACCACCCCGCCGACATCGACCCCGTACTCAGCGGAGTAAACATCTGCGAGACGTGTCAGTCGACGACGCAGCATCTCCACCTGAGCGCTCGTGGCACCCTTCTGCGGACCGAACACCTCGGCCGCATCCATGAACAGGGTCTCGACGTCGCAGGCGATCTCCAAGTCGACGCCCCTAAATCGGCTCAATGGCGACATTGCTTCGAGAGCGCCCAGCCCGCCGTCGGTAGTGGCGGACCCACCAACTCCCACAATTACTTGCCGTGCACCGCTCCCCAACGCCTGCGCTATGAGTTCGCCCGTGCCGAACGTTGTGGCCTCCAGCGGTTCATTGCCCTCCGGGCCTCCAGCAATCACCAGACCCGATGCCATCGCCATCTCGATCACCGCCACGCCGCGACTCAAGCGCCAAGGTGCCTCAACCGGTCGACCCAATGGTCCGGCGACCAGGCTCACTCGATTTGATCCTCCGAGTGCGTCAAGCGTGCCCTCTCCCCCATCCGCCATCGGGACCTGCACGCATTCGCCACCTCGCGACCGCACTGCAGAGGCGATCGCCGCAGCAGCCCCGACCGCGCCGGCAGTTCCACGGAATTTGTCGGGGCATGCCACCACTCGCATACCACATCGTCGCACAGGCCAACCCGGACGACGGTTAGCGTGACCAACATGGACCGACCATTGGTGCTCGTGTCGAATCGAGGACCGATCTCGTTCAGCGAAGACGGCGGACAACTCACGGCTCGTCGTGGCGCCGGCGGGCTGGTGTCCGGGCTCTCACCACTGTTGTCCGGCACCGACACGACGTGGGTCGCTGCAGCGTTGAGCGAGGGAGATCGGATCGCTGCCGCCCGAGGAGTGACAGAGGCCGACGATCTTCGGGTTCGCACGGTCGTCATCGATCCTCAGGTGCTGCGTCAGGCATACGACGTCATCTGCAACTCGACGCTCTGGTTCCTTCACCACGGCCTCTACGACCTGAGTCGCAGGCCCATCATCGACGCCGCATGGCACGAGGCATGGAAGTCGTATCGCACCTACACCGAATCTTTCGCCGAAGTCATCGCCTCTGAGAGTCCACCAGACTCGATCGTGCTGGCACAGGATTACCACCTCGCACTACTTGGGCCGATGCTTCGTGAACGTCGCCCCGACATCACCGCCGTTCATTTCTCTCACACCCCATTTGCTCCGCCGATGCTGATGCGAGTCCTCCCTCAATATGCAGCCACCGAACTCCTCGAAGGCATGAGCGGCTACCACGCTTGTGGCTTCCACACTCGGCGATGGGCCGCCGATTTCGAGGCGTCGAGCATCGACACGATCGGGAGTCATCCAGCCACCTTCGTAGCGCCACTGGGTTCCGACCCCGCCGACATCGCTGCACACGCGAAGAGCGAAGCATGTCAAGCCGCCGTTACCGACATCGACCGCACCGTCGGCCAGCGGCAACTCATCGTGAGAGTAGATCGTGTCGAGTTGTCCAAAAATCTTCTCAGGGGAATGCGTGCCTACGACACCATGCTCTCAAACCGGCCCGACCTGCGTGGCCGGGTGGTGTTTCGTTCGCTCGGCTACCCAAGTCGTGAAGGACTCCCCGAGTACCTCGCCTACCGACAAGAGGTCACGACTCTTGCCGATGTGATCAACAGACGGTGGAGCGACGCCGACTGGACGGCGTTGGAACTCGACATGACCAATGATTTCCCTCGATCCATCGCCCACCTCAGGCGCTACGACGTTCTGCTGGTCAATCCAATCCGCGATGGCCTCAAC
>JBDNJK010000008.1:0-10288 GCA_041687805.1 Acidimicrobiales bacterium | reverse complement strand
CTCCCTTTTGTGGTGCCCGAATAATTTCATCCTGCTCGGCCTGAATCGTGGCGACGATGTCTCCGAGGTGGCCGGTGCGACCAGTTTCGAGAGCCGCCACGAGCGCCCCCTGCCCGCGTCCGGCCTCGTGGTCGCGAGACAGGTCGGAGTCGGTGACATCACCGAAGATCTCGTCGTCGATGCCCAGTAGTTGACGGCCACGGGTCACGAAATGCCGGCGCAATCTCAGACCCATCGGCACTGGCCCGGTGGCCCGGTAGAAGGGCTCCGATGCCGCGGCCCTCCAATCGACCACCACGGGGTCTTGGTCGTCGTTCCAGACACCCAATCGGCCGATGTAGAGGCGCTCGTCGATTTCGGCCGTGTCGATTCGTCCGAAAATGAGAGATCGATCACCCACATCGAGGTGGGTGAGGCGATTCACGACACCTTCGACCACCGACTCACGCTCGAATCTGGCTTGGTTGGTGCCTCCACGCGCCGGCTGGAACCCATCAGTGACGCGTGCAGCCCGCGCTCTCGATGCCTCGATGCATGCATGGGCATAGTGAATGTAGGCCTGCTCGGTGTCGAGTTCAGGATGTCGATGTGACACTCGCGTCCGGCTCCGCTGAGGGTGGGAAACTGACAATGCTATCGGTCGTGTCGTGCGGCCCCGACCACATTGTTGACCGCACAGAGAGGCGATCGGCCTTGTAGCGTGCGCCAGATGTTGACCGTAGGCATCGTGTTGAGCGCCGGAGGATTACTCGGCGACCCGTGGCACTCCGGTGTGCTTGCTTCCATCCAGCAAAATACCGGTTTCGATGCTCGCGACGCTTCACTGATCGTCGGCACATCGGCCGGCTCAATCACCGCCGTTGTCGTGCGAGCAGGTAGTTCCCCATCTGATCGGGCCAACCACCACCTCGGCAAACCAATGAGTTCGGCCGGCGAAGAAATCGTGGCGCGGGTACACACGCCATGGACAGAGGTCGAAGGGGAACGCCACTACACCCCGACGTCGCCTCGGATGTCGGTCGCTTCCATTTGGCCGCCATGGAAGATCGATCCTCTGAGATTCGCCGTCGGGGCCCTGCCGCGGGGTCGTCGCAGCGCCGACTCCCTCTCCACTCGTATCTCCGAACTTCACCCTGCCAGATGGCCAGATCGGCCAACTTGGGTCGTCACAGTTCGTACCGACGATGGCAAACGAGTCGTGTTCGGACGGGACGACGTCGCCGCATCGATCGGTGACGCCGTGCAAGCATCATGTGCCGTGCCAACTGTCTACCGACCCAAGACGATCGGACGCCATGAGTACGTCGATGGCGGACTCCACTCGTCCACCAACGCCGACCTGGTGGCTCCTCTTGGCCTCGATCTGGTGATCGTGTCATCGGTGATGACTGCCGACGAGTCCACTCGTAACTGGCTGAGCGATCCGACTCGCGCCTGGTTTTCCCGCATACTCGATTCCGAGGTCGCAGCGATCCGCAACTCCGGCACACCTGTACTGGTCGTCGAACCAGGCGCCGACGATTTACCTCGGCTATCCAAACATGGGGCCCACCCCCAAAGAGATGCCGCCGAAGCTGGCGACAATGCCACCCTCAGGGCACTCGCTGCGTCCGGGGGTTCGGGTATCAGCGAGCTGCTGGCCGGCTGACCATTACCGAGTCATCCAAGACCACAACTCTTCTCCACGGGTGCTCAATGATCTGTCGGCTATGGCGACTGACACACCATGCATCCGTTCTCGACCGACCTCGGGCTAATTGCCGCTGAGCTTCCCGATGCATTGGTCGTCCTCGACCTATCAGGAGACATCCTGTGGGCAAATGACGCCACCATCTCACTGATGGGACTCGAGAGCGACGAGTGGATCGGAAAATCAGCGTTTCTTCTGATGCACCCTGATGACCACGCGGTAGCCATCGATGCCTTCAGCACGGTCGCGGAATCGAGTCTCGGCCGCCTGATGGATGTGAGGGTGAGGGACGGTAATGGAATGTGGCGCCAGTGCGAGCTGCGCGGCCGTTTCGTTGCAGGCACTGGAGACGGTGATGGGGCAACCCACGAACGGCTCAGCGACGACGGATTCGTCGTTATCGTTTTGCGCGACGTTGCCGATCGCCACAATCTGGAGCTCGCCGCTGGCGACAAGAATCTTTTGAGAGCGCTGGTTCATCACTCCCTATCTTTGTTGATGATGCTCGATTCCAACGGTGCCATCGTCACCGCAAATGCTGAACTCAGTCGCAGCCTGCGCCGCGATATTACGGTGGCGAAGGGAGAGAGACTCGACTCGTTGATGGTGCCGGCCGATCGAGCGCTGTTTCGAGACATGTTGAGATCGATCAAGGGTTCAGCCGATGTCACGGTGCGCTTCAACATCCCTGAAGGTTCCGACGTTCACTTCGACATATCGATCACTGATCTGCGAGATGACCCTCTGGTTGAGGGCTTTGTCGTCAGCGGCACCAACATCACCAGCTTGGTCGATACCCAGCGGGCGTTGCGCCACATGGCCGATCATGATGCCCTGACCGGCTTGCTGAGCAGACGACCATTGATTGCCACCGATATCTCAGATCGCATCAAGGCGGCACTGGCTGAGCCGATCTTTGCCGGCGACGAGATCGTGACCCTCCAGGTGAGCGTTGGTAATGCAACCTCAATCGATCACCCGACAGCGGCGCGCCTCATATTGGCGGCCGACCATGCGATGTATTCGTACAAGCACGACGGATGGTCGGTCGGAGAGCACCAGGTGACGTGACCGCCCGACCGGGTCCGATGCGATGACAGCAAGGGCAGGCCCGCGTCATCAGATCCGGTTTCTTGTGTTGCCCACCCATGACGCGTGTAGGCGCTGGTAGATCCCGTCGACCACAACCAACTCGCTGTGATGTCCCGATTGGACGATCGCGCCGGCATCGAACACCAAGACGAGGTCGGCTCGTTCAGCGGTGGTGAGACGATGGGCCACGGCCACCGTTGTGCGGCCAATCGCCAGCCTGGTCATCGCGGCGCTCAGCATCTCCTCGGTCTCGGGATCTACTGCTGACGTGGCCTCGTCGAGGATCAGCAGGCCGGGGTCGGCCACCTGAGCGCGGGCCAAAGCAACGAGTTGTCGTTCTCCGGCCGATAATCGACCACCACGTTCTCCGACCACTGTGTCGATACCCCCGGGAAGAGTCGCCAACCACCGGTCGAGACCCAGCTCGGCCATAGCCCGCTCCGCGTCGTGTCGCGAAGATCCACGGCGACCAAAACGGACGTTGTTGCAAATTGACGTGTCGAAAAGGAAGCCGTCCTGGGGAACCATGCGGATCGAGTCGTGACGCGATTGCGACGCGACCATGCGAAGGTCGACGCCGCCGATCTTCACCACTCCGGCCGTCGGGTCGGCCAGGCGAGCCAGCAATCGCACAAACGTGGTCTTTCCCGAACCGGTCTCGCCCACCACGGCCACATTGGAGTCGGCCGGCATCTCGATAGATACCGAGTCGAGCACTGTGGGTCCGGTTCGGTACCGGAATGTGATGTCGGTGGCCTCGACCGACAGAGGCCCACTCGGCAAAGCCGTTCCTTCTGTTGGTTCGGCCAACTCGATCGGCATGTCCATGACTCGAATGATCTTCTCCCAGCCGGCCAACGCCGTCTGAGTCTGGTCGAGAACCTCACCGAGTTCCGAAATCGGGTTGAGTAGCAGATTCACCAAAAACACGAAGGCAACCAACTCGCCCACATCAAGCCCGAGATTGCCGTGCCACCACACACCGACGGCAAGGGCCGCTGCCAACGAGGCCGACGAAAATAAGTCGACCACCGGGAGCATCCCCGCGAACCACAGATGGGCCTTCATCTGTTGGTGATATTGACGATCAATCGACTCATCAAGCCGACTGCGGACCGGCCGGTCGTAGCCGTAGGCCCGGATTACCGGGGCGCCGCTCACTGTTTCCGAGGTGAGACCAAGCGTCTCCGCCACCCTCGTGCGTACCAGCCCGTAGGCATGGAACTGATGCTGTTGAACCCACCGCAAGAACGGGATCAACGGCAAGTGCACCGCCACCACTACCAAGGTCAGTTGCCAGCTGTAGAGCGACATCACCATGAGCGTGCCAACGATGAGTGCGCTGTTGATGATCCATGCGATGGCCCCCCACTGAGCAAAAGCCGCCAGCGCCTCGACGTCGGCGGTGACCCGAGCCACGAGCACCCCGCTGAGCGTCGACTCGTGATCGGCCATGCTCAGTCGTTGTATATGGGCGAACGCCCTTACCCGCAGTCCGAGCAACACGTCCTCGGCCGTTTTCACCAGTCGGAAATAGGCAGCCTTGCTGACCACCATCACACCGACGATGACCAACATGGCAAGTGCAGAGGCAGCCCACACGAACCCGGCGCGGTAGCCGGACTCGCCGAGAACGCCGCCGTCGAGGATCTGTTGGATCAGGATCGGAACTACGAGCCTGCCGACTGCGGCTGACAACGCCATGAGGATCGTCACACCGATTCCGTTGCGGATCTCCGGGCTCATGGCAAGGCCGCGCCGCAGAACTTCGAGCGACCCCATATCCGTCGTGTCGTCGTCCGGCTGATCAGCTGTCATCCGGCATCGCCCTGTTCATATGCGTTCACCAGGGAGCGATAGTCATCGAGCAGCAGCAACTCGTCGTGGGATCCAGCAGCCACGATTGCCCCATCGGCCATGTATACAACGCGATCAGCGAGTCGGATCGTGGAGATTCGCTGGGCGACGATGATCAACGTCGTCGCCAGGTGGACACGCAGACGACCAAGAATTCGAGCCTCCACGATTGGATCCACCGCACTCGTGGCGTCGTCAAGCAGCAGCAATCCGGGTTGGCAAACCAACGCACGCGCCGGCGCAACCCGCTGCTTTTGACCACCGGATAGCAACACGCCCCTCTCCCCCACGAGAGTTTTCGCTCCGTTGGGCATGGCATTGACGAAGCTCTCCGCGTCGGCATCACCCAGGGCTTTCCGTACGCCTTCTTCGTCGGTCTGACCAAGCGAGACGTTTTCGTGGATCGTATCGGCGAAGAGAAATGTGTCTTGAAAGACGAGCGCAACCGCATCGGAAAGGGCCTTGTGGCTCAGATTCTCGAGGGTCACTTCGTTGAGTCTGATAACGCCAGATTGGGGGTCGAGCAGCCCGGCAATCGATTCGAGAAGGGTCGACTTACCGGAGCCGGTTGCGCCAACCAGAGCAACCATCTCGCCGACGGCAACATCGAACGACACCCCGCGAAGGATTTCATGCCCGTCGTGGGCCACGATCAGATCCTCGACCCGTAGCGCCAACGGGCCGGGTTCGACGGTGAGCTTCCCTGGGTCGGGTTCGATCGGCTGGGACAAGATTCCGTCGATCCGTTCAAGAGACACCACCGATCGGGGCATCTCTTCCAGAAAAAATCCGAGGATTCGCAAAGGCATGGCAATGAGACCAAATAGGGAGATGGCGAGGACCAGATCTCCGGGCGTGGCCGAGCCTTTGGAGATGAGCCACGATCCGACCAGCAACAGGATCACGATCCCTGCGTTCGGAAGGGCATCTATAACCGGCTCGAACGACGCTCTCAGCCGCCCCACCTCTACGCGGTCGCGTCGTAACAGCTCCGAAACTTCGGTCATTCGTTCCAGCTCGGCCGCCTCACGGCCGAGTGTTTTCACGATCAACATGCCCTCAAAGCTCTCGTGGGCCACCGTCGACACTTCCCCGACTCTCTGCTGCGCATCGGCTGCCGGTTGCTCGACGCGAGTCGTGTACCTCTGGCTCATCACAGACAAGACCGGGAACAAGACGAGCGCGACGACCGCCATCAGCGGATGAATCATGAGAATGGAGATGAACGCAACCACCACCAGCACCACCACGCTCACCGAGAACGCGAGCGGCTGGAGCACCGTCGTGGCTGCCTGCACGTCGATGTCGGCATGGGCGAGAAGCTCACCGGTGGGCGTCGACCGGTGGAACCGCAATGGCAGGTCGAGGTAGTGCCAAAGAAGCGCCCTGCGCCAGTCGCGCTGTGTGCGCATCACCGCCATGATCAGAAACCACCGCCGGGTGACGACCCCGATGCCTCGCAGCACCGAGACTCCAACCAACACCCCAACGACGGTCCACACATCGCCACCGGCGATCTCACCGTCGGCGAACGACGGAACAATCAGGTCGTCGGTAACTCCGCGCAACACCCACGCCCCACCGGCCGCCGCCAGCACGAAGAGAAACGCTCCGAACATGGCGATCGCATGGGGGATGGGATGGGCGCGTAACGATCTCCAGATGAGGCGCCCGCCGCGGCGCCACATTGGATCTGTTGACCTCAGAGGCGGTCGATCACGGCCGACGCGAATTCAGAGCACTTCACTTGAGTAGCGCCTTGCATCTGACGAGCGAAGTCGTAGGTGACGACCTTGTCTCCAATGGTCGCCTCCACAGCGTGAACGATGTCGTCGGCGGCTTCCTGCCAGCCGAGATGCTCGAACATCAACACGCCCGACAACAACAGCGACGACGGGTTGACTTTGTCTTGACCGGCGTATTTCGGTGCCGTGCCGTGAGTGGCCTCGAATACGCCATGTCCGGTCATGTAGTTGATGTTGGCTCCGGGAGCGATCCCGATGCCACCAACCTGAGCGGCCAAAGCGTCGGAGAGAATGTCGCCGTTGAGGTTCATCGTGGCGATCACATCGAACTCAGCCGGACGGGTCAGCACCTGCTGGAACGCGATATCGAGAATGGCGTCCTGCACCAGAATCTTGTCGCCGGCGTCGCCGCCGCAGTCGTTCCAGCCGACCGCGACATCTGAGTACTCCGCCTTCACGAGGTCGTAGCCCCACTTCTGGAACGCACCCTCGGTGTATTTCATGATGTTGCCCTTGTGGACCCAGTGGATGCGCTTGCGGTTGCGACGCACTGCATACTCAATGGCCGCACGCTGGAGCCGTTCGCTACCGAACTTCGACACTGGTTTCACGCCGATACCCGAGCCCTCGCGGATCTCCCACCCAAAAGCATCGTGGAGCAACTCGATCATCTTCAAGGCATCCGGGGTGCCGGCCTCGACCTCGAGCCCCGAATAGATGTCTTCGGTATTCTCGCGGAAGATGACCATGTCGACAAGTTCAGGGCGCTTCACCGGCGAAGGCACACCTTGGAACCACCGAACCGGCCTGAGGCAAACGTAAAGATCAAGAGTCTGTCGAATGGCCACGTTGAGGCTGCGGAACCCGCCGCCGATCGGAGTGGTCAGTGGGCCCTTGATACCGATCAGGTAGTCACGGAACGTCATGATGGTGTCTTCAGGGAGCCACTCACCGGTCTCGTTGAACGCCTTCTCTCCAGCGAGGACTTCCTTCCATTCCACCTTCTTGCCGTACTTCGCGGCCGCTGCATCCAAGACAGCCTTGGCAGCCGGCCAAATGTCGATTCCAATACCGTCACCCTCAATGAAGGGGATAATCGGTTCGTCCGGCACCGTGAGAGTGCCGTCGCTTTGCATTGTGATCTTTTCTGCCATGGGGCCGATCGTAGCGTCGGCACGGCGACTCAACGGCTTCGGCCCGAATCGATTCGGTCACATATTCTGACCATCGCTTCGGGCCGGTTGATAGAGCAGGAGTGGGTGCCGAGCGGGCCCAAAATGAACGCCGGTCGTTCAGTCGGAGGCGATCAGTTCATTGGCCCGATCAAGCACCGTCTGTAGGTCGGACGTGATCTGCCTGCTCAACTCATGCATGGCAGGCCGACTCATCCGGCCTTGGGGGACCCTTATCGGCTCACCAACCACCACAGCGACTCTCGAGCGATGAATGAATTTTGCTCCGGAAGGCAGCGCCCCCTCGGTGCCGGCTACGCCGACTGGCACGATCGGCGCGCCCGTCTTTGATGCCAGATATACCGTGCCATCGAACACGGCAGCCACCTTCGGGCCGCTCTGACGGGACCCTTCAGGGAAAACGATCATCGCCTCGCCACGATCCAGAAGATCGCGTGCAGATTTCATTGCTTCGCGGTCGGCTTCTCCACGGCGAATCGGGATTGCCCCCAATGCCGCCACCACCCATGCAAGCAGGGGATTGACGAACAAGGATTGTTTGCCCAGCGCTCTCATGCGACGGTGGCCAACACCAGCGATGATCGGTGCGTCAAGATTCGACCGATGAACAGGCGCAATGATCACCGGTCCGCCGAGATCGAGATTGTGACCTCCTTCAGACGTGACCCTCAGCCACGGGAAGATGAACAGCCGTATGAGTCGCCGAATGAACCGGAAAAACCACAACGACGACCTACGCGAGCCGACGCGCAGGGCCCACTCACGACTCTTGGGTTGGTGTTTGTCGGTCATGGGTCAGTGGAGAAAATGACGTTCGCCGGTGAACAACATCGACACGCCTCGGTCGTTGGCGGCGGCGATGGTCTTGTCGTCGCCAATCGACCCGCCCGGCTGGACAATCAAGCTCACGCCCGCATCCGCCGCGGCGTGTATGCCGTCAGCAAACGGATAGAACGCGTCGCTCGCACAGACCCCGCCGGCGGCCCGGCCGTCGGCCTTGCCAGCCGCAATTTGTCCAGCCTCCACGCGGTTTTGCTGACCAGCGCCGATGCCCCACGCCACACGATCCTTGGCCAAGACGATGGCGTTGGAGGTGACGTGGCCACACACTCGCCATGCAAAAACCGCATCCAACATTTCGGAATCGGTCGGCGGTCGATTGGTGACCACTTTCCAGTCGGAGGGCCCCGACACAAACCCGTGGGCCTCCTGAGCAAGAAAACCACCACCGATCTGGCGAACCTCTACCGCACGTGTCGACGATGGCGCCCCTACCTGCAGGATTCGAGTGTTTTTTCGTTTGGAGATCAGTCGGTCGACAACGCCATCGGCGTAACCAGGAGCGATCACCACATCGGCCTGAGCCGCCGCTTCCATTGCCTCGACCGTCTCGAGGTCGATCATCTGGTTGGTGGCCACGATCCCGCCGAACGCGCTACGAGGATCACATGCAAACGCCTCCGAGTAGGCCTCGGCGAGGGTGCGGTTAACGGCACAGCCACACGGGTTGGCATGTTTCATGATTGCGACGGTGGGTTCGACACCGAGATCGTGAGACAACCGCCATGCAGCATCGGCGTCGAAGATGTTGAGATAGCTGAGGGCGACTCCGGAGAACTGTTCGACGTCGTCCCACATGCTCTGTGACCCGGCCACTCGGTAGAGAGCACCGGCTTGGTGGGGATTCTCGCCGTAACGGAGTCGGCGGGTTCGTTCCAGCGTGAGATGGATAGTGGGTGTGAGAGGCTCGGGATCTGGTGCGGTGTCGTCGAACCAAGCCACGATTGCCGCGTCGTAGCCAGCAGTGTGGGCGAAAGCAGCTCGGGCCAGGCGACGCCTCGTTGCCTCGGTCAGCCAGCCCTCGCTGCGGAGCTCCTCGAGAACAACCGGATATTCGCCGGGATCCACAACGACGCCCACATGAGCGTGATTCTTGGCAGCGGCCCTCACCATGGTGGGTCCGCCTATGTCGATCATCTCGATCCCCGGCTGAGAGGTGAACGGATAGAGATTCCCGATCACGAGGTCGATGGGGTCGATCTTGTTGTCGGCGAGATCAGCCAGATGCTCCGGATCGTTGCGGTCGGCGAGGATGCCGCCGTGGATTCTCGGGTGCAGCGTGACGACGCGGTGGCCGAGCATGATGGGCGATCCGGTGTGGTCGGCTACATCGGTAACCGGGATACCCGCATCAGCGATTGTGGCCGCCGTGCCCCCACTCGAGATCAGCCTCCAGCCGAGCTCATGAAGCCCCTTCGCCAGCTCCACGATTCCGGTTTTGTCGTACACGGATAGAAGCGCGATTCGTTGCTCTGACATCGCGGCGAACTTAGCAGCCTGCCGTGGGAGATTGAATCCACGGAGTCACCAACCCTGACAGGTCAAGCACCGTGGGTTACCTTTGTCACAGTCGATTGTCATAGTCGATTCGCAACTTTGGAGGCTTCCATGAAACAAGACATCAAGCCGAGCACGATCATGCTCTTTGCCGGCGGAGCGGTGCTGTTCATCTCAACATTCCTCGACTGGATCTCAGCAGGACCATTCTCAGCAAGCGGATGGTCCACCGACGCCTACGGTCTGACGGGGATCTTCGTGGCAATCATCGGATTGGCCGTTGCCGGCGGCACCGCGGCTACGACTTTTGCCAACGTTTCGCTTCCAGACGAGTTTCTCGGATTCACCCGCGATCAGGTCTACTGCGTGCTAGG
>JBDNJK010000007.1:0-12407 GCA_041687805.1 Acidimicrobiales bacterium | reverse complement strand
GCCCGCCACGACTTCTGCCCCGACCATCACAACCACCGCGGCCCCGGTGGAGATCGTCGATGGCGGCGATTTCGGGCCTTATCAGGTGGGTAGATCGACGATCTCACTGGTCGACAGCTCTCGCGACGGCCGGACACTTCCAGTCGACATTTGGTATCCGGTCGATCCCGCGGCCACAGCCGAACCATCGGTCTACACCTTCGCAACGGGCATCGAATACACATCCGAACATGCCCTCGCCGACCCAGACATTTCAGGGGAAGGGCCGTTTCCAGTCGTCGTCTACAGCCATGGACACAACGGACTTCGCTACGTGAGCGCGTTTCTCACTGAGCGGCTCGCCAGCCATGGATTCATCGTCGTAGCACCCGACCACGTGGGGAACACACTCATCGATGCCTTCTTGGGCGCGACCGACTCACAAGAGGTAGTTCGTAGCAATCGCCTGGCAGACATCTCATTCTTGGTGTCGTCAGTCGTAGACGGCA
Source organism: Acidimicrobiales bacterium (assembly GCA_041687805.1). Taxonomy (GTDB): domain Bacteria; phylum Actinomycetota; class Acidimicrobiia; order Acidimicrobiales; family Aldehydirespiratoraceae; genus SZUA-87. Next base: position 11,919 of record JBDNJK010000007.1, on the reverse strand, counting down.
CAGGAGACCCTCTTCTGGCGATGCTTGCCTCTTCAATTGATCCAGACAACATCGGCATGGTCGGGCATTCTCTGGGCGGATGGACCGAGCTCAATATCGTTGCAGGAACCGAGCTCACGGAACCCGACAGGAGGATCAAGGCTGTGGTCGGCTTGGCCGCGTTCACTCAAGAAATCTCTGACGACACGCTCGCTTCAGTCGACGTGCCGACGCTCTTGATCGGTGGCACGCTCGACGAGACCGCACCAAACGACACGAATCTCAACCGTCCTTTCGAGCTGATCTCGGGTCGGCCTGTGTATCGCGTTGAAATCGAAGGCGCCGGTCACCAGTCGTTCACCGACGTGTGCTTGTATCAACAACTGTTACCTGCCGTTGCGGATATACCCCAAGCGGTGCTTGACGCCATCGATGTGTACGCACAGGAAGCATGCACGCCAACATTCATCGACTGGGCGGAGGCTCAGCGAATAGTCGACACCTACACCATCGGTTTTTTTGTCGATCAACTGACAGATCGCTCGGACGGCGAGCCAATCTTCACACAGGACTTCGCTTCGACACTTTCCGGCGTGAGTTTCACCTCTAAGAGCTGACCGGGCGACACCGCCGGGCGCCGCGCCGACTCGAGGTCAGCTTTTAGGGCGGAGCTCGCGCCGCAGAATTTTTCCCGAAGCGCTCTTCGGTATCGAATCGACGATCTCCATCGCACGCACCTGCTTGTAGCTCACCAGGTGTTGGGAAACGAGTTCCTGGATGCTTTCGAGAGTGGGGGTCTGACCCGGCGCGGCGACCACGAAGGCCTTCGGGATCTCGCCGGCCTCGTCGTCGGCGATTCCAAGCACGGCCACATCAGCCACCGCCGGGTGGGTCACGATCAGCGCTTCCAACTCGGCTGGTGGAACCTGGAACCCCTTGAATTTTATGAGTTCCTTGATGCGGTCGACGATCGATACATGGTTGTGTTCATCGACGATCGCCACGTCGCCGGTATGGAGCCAACCATCGGAGTCGATGGTGATTGCGGTGGCTTCGGGGTTGTTGAGATACCCCTTCATAACCTGCGGACCCCTGACCCACAATTCACCGCGCTCCCCCACCGGCAGGTCATCGCCGGTCTCGGGATCGACAATGCGAACCTCGGTGTTGGAAATGGTGACACCACTGGTGCCGGCGCGGTAGCCGCCCGGCGGAGTTGCGTGTGTGACCGGGCTTAGTTCGGTCATGCCGTATCCCTGCACTACTCCACAGCCAATTCGTTCGGAGGCTTCGACGGCGAGATCGGCTCCAAGGGGAGCGGCGCCTGAGAAAACTTCCCGCAGAGTCGAAAGGTCGTATTCATCGACCAATGGGGACCTCGCCAGGCCCAGAACCATCGGTGGGACTGCGAAAAATCGGGTGATTCCGTAACGCTGGATGAGTTCCAAAGCGGCGCCCATGTCGAACCGAGGCATTGTCACGATCGTTACGCCATTGGCGAGCAGGCCGTTCATCAACACCTGCATCCCGTAGATGTGGAAGAAAGGCAGGGCCGCTAGGGCGACTTCGTCGGTTGAGTAGACCAGCGCATGTTTCATCTGGCAGACATTGGCGACCAGATTATTGTGGGTGAGCATCACGCCCTTTGGCATGCCAGTGGTGCCCGATGAGTAGGGCAACACCATCACGTCGTGTAACACATCGACGGGGACCTGCTCGATTCGCTCTCCCAGCCAATTTTCGAGCGTGTCATCATCGCCGCTTCCACCAATGACCACGATGTTGGTGACGTTGCTTCCCTCCGTGGCAGCGCGTGCCGTGTCGAGGAACATGGGGATCGTGAACAGAAGCGTTGCCCCGGCATCAGCCAACTGGAATCGAACCTCGTCGGCACCGTATGTCGGATTGATGGTGGTGACGGTGCCTCCGGCAACGGCCGCTCCGTGGAACACCACGGCGTATTCGGGGATGTTGGGGGCCATGATGGCAAGCGTGTGACCTGGGCCGAAGCCCCGAGACTGCAATCCCCCGGCGAACCTATGGATCGCCTCGTCAAGTTCGGCGAACGTATAGGTGGATTCGGCGCCATCGGTCATCGCAACGCGGTCGGCCAGGCTGCCGGCCATTCGAAGCACGAATTCGGTGATCGGCTGCTCGGGGATTTCTACCTCGGGCAACGGGCTCTTGTGGATGATTGTCACTGGCACCTCGGTTGGTCTGAGTCCGGATGACAATACCCGGTGGAGTGGTTTGCCTGCATTTCACCAAAATTCATCTCACCAGTTTCTGAAAATGGCGAAAGTCGCGCCGAATCACAAGCATGACAACCAATCTGTCCGGACTGGGCAGGCTCCTGACGCGACACGTGATCGACGTCGACCTACACATCGATTGGGATATCTGCACCCAGCGACGGCTTGTAGGGCGCTCACAAGAAATCTCGACCCCGGCTCGGTTGAAATCCGGCACGCTCACGTCACCAAATCCGGCGATCGCTTGCTCTACGGCATCAAGTTTGTTGAATCATCCGCTCTCACCGGGATCATTAACCACATGGTCGGCAGCGCTCGTGGCCATAGCAAACAGCTCGCGGACGCATGGGAGAATGCCCGCTAGCTCCATGCCCGCAAGCACGTGAGCTGACATACGCTTCTTGGGTGCCTATCGGATGTTCATCCGGAAGCGAGTGATCGATATGCCCTCAGCTGCAATCTTCGACCTGGATCGAACGCTGATCTCCGGCTCGTCTGCTGTTGTATTCCAACGCCACTTGGCCGAGGCCGGAATCGCGTCCGCAACGGAGATTCCGTTCGCCGGTGCGTTTCTGCGCTTCTATGAAACATTCGGCGAGAACTGGTTCATGATGCAGCCGGCAAGGTTGAGCGGCCGCGCCGCGAACGGTTGGAACGTCGATGCCGTCTCCATTGCCATGAAGGCAGCCGCCGAAGAACTGGCTGGCATGGTTCAGCCTTTCGCACCACAACTTCTCGATGAGCACCGAGCCGCCGGAAGACTCCTCGTGTTGGCCACTACATCCCCAGAGCCATTTGTACGCCCGCTCGCCGAGAGGCTCGGGTTCGACGACGTAGTAGCCACTCGTTGGAAGCACGAAGACGGAGAATTCACCGGCGAACTAGACGGACCTTTCGTGTGGGGTCCGGCCAAACTCGATGCGGTCAACGATTGGGCATCCACGCACTCCGTGTCGTTGGGCACAAGTTTCGCCTACTCAGACAGCTACTTCGATGCTCCGCTGCTCGATGCTGTCCGCCACCCCGTAGCGGTCAATCCCGACCCTCAATTGCGGGCACTCGCAGCTCTCAAGGGGTGGCCCGTGCGTCACCTCGATGTACCTGAAGGCGTGGCAAAGATCGCCGGCCGTGAGCTTCAACACTGGACGCGCCCGTTGCTGCGGCCAGAGGTCGTCGCCCCAATGGCCCGATTCGAGTTCCACGACGTCGACAATGTTCCGGCTGCGGGGCCGGCAATACTCGTGTTCAACCATCGCAGTTATTTCGATCCGAGCGCGCTGGCGCTGTTGGCGGCCCGTGCGGGAAGAAATGTGCGAGGGCTCGGCAAGAAGGAAGTCTTCGACGTGCCCATCGTCGGAAACTTGGCGCGATGGTTGGGTGGAATTCGCGTCGATAGAGCGAGCGGATCAAACGAGCCACTCCGACACGCGGCTAAAGCGCTGCGGGGCGGCGAGTTGTTGATGCTGGCGCCGCAGGGAACCATCCCGCGTGGGCCGGCATTTTTCGATCCGGAACTCAAGGGGCGGTGGGGGGCGGCGCGTCTCGCCGCGATGACGAAAGCGCCGGTGATTCCGGTCGGCCTTTGGGGCACCGAGAAGGTATGGCCACGTAGCGCTCGTCTGCCTCGCATGGCACTCACCGACAGGCCACTCGTGTCGGTCACGGTGGGAACCCCGGTGGCCCTCAGTTACGACGACCCGGAATCAGACACTGCATTGATCATGTCGGCGATCATCGATCTACTTCCCGACGAGGCTCGACAGCACCACAATCCCACCGTTGACGAACTTGCACTCACCTACCCATCGGGATATGCCGGTGATCCCACCATCGAGGCCGACAGACGACCGGGTACCGACTCATGAGTACCAACAAGAGACCGTTGCGCTTCGATCAGCGGATGTCTGATCACGAAGCACTGATGTGGAATATCGAGAAGGATCCTTGGCTCAATCCGAGTGGTGCCGCACTCGTCCTGCTCGACAAACCGATCGACGTGGAGCAGTTCAAGCGCCGCATTCGCTTCGCGGTCTCGGAGACTCCACGACTTCGCGAGAAGGTGGCTCCTGGGCTCGGACGGCTCTCGCCGCCGACTTGGATTCCCGATGCTGAGTTCGACCTCGGCTACCACATCCGCGAAATCCGTTTGGCTGAGCCCGGAACCCAGCGTCAACTACTCGACTTGGCAGCACGGCTTTACGAAGACCCGCTCGATCGCACTCGCCCGCTGTGGCGATTCGTTCTGATCAGCGGCTTGGACGATGGTCATGGAGCCTTGTGGTCGTTGATGCACCACACCGTCGCCGACGGTATGGGGCAACTTCGCATGGCTGAAATGTTCCAAGAGACGGGCCCCAACGAGGACCTACCTCCAGACGTCGATCTCCACTCGGTGATCGCCGCCGACTGCAAAGATGATGCCGCACAGCACAACCCCGCTGTGGCCCTTGCCGGCAGTGCCACACGTTCGCTCAGCCATTTGATTCGACGTCAGGCCGGAGTGGTGCGCCGCATCGCCGGCGAAGCAGCAATGTGGCCAGCCGATCCGCGCCGGGCCAAGGACACCGCCACTGGCGCCGTCCAACTCGCCCAGTCGACCATCTCACAGCTGACCGGACACTCCAACGAATTTCCCGGCGGTTCACCATTATGGGCCAACCGTTCAAGACGGCGACACCTGGAAACACTCACGCTTGGGCTCGATGAGGTCAAGGCCGTCGCCAAACGGCACGGTGCGACAATCAACGACGTATACGTCGCGGGTCTGGTGCAAGGCGCCGCCCGGTATCACGCCAAACGCGGGGTTGAAGTCGATGCGTTCAACACCAGCTTTGTGTTGAGCACCCGCACCGACGACGCTGCCGGCGGCAACTCCTTCACACCAGTACCGGTGCAAGTCCCCGGAGTGGAAATGTCGACCGCCGAACGGATTGCCGATGTCAGAACAAGGATCGGGGCCGCCAAGGCTGATGCCATGAAGACTGGCGGTATCACTGCCCTATCGGGGGTAGTCAATCTTCTGCCGACATCGGTCGTCACACAGACCGTGCGAAGCCAAGCGGCGAGGATCGATTTTGCCACCTCGAACCTCCGTGGTGCTCCGGTACCGATGTATGTCAGCGGTGCCAAAGTCCTTCACACTTTCGCTCTTGGTCCGATCGCAGGCACGGCCGCCAACATCACCACCTTGTCCTACAACGGTGTTCTCGATATCGGGATATTCCTCGATCCGGTCGCGATTGACGACCCTGCCGACTTCCGCGATTGCATTGAGAGCGCATTCGAGACGATCATCGAATCGGCCTGACGCAAGGTTGCCAATTATCTTATTTGTGACCTTCTCCCCTTAGATGAGCAAAGGGTGACCACCACAATTCACCGTGGACGAGCAGGGGGTTCAAATGGATTTTGAAGTGTCGGAGAAGATGCAGACCATCCTCGACATGGTCAACGCGTTTGTCGACAGTGATGTCATACCGCTCGAGAGCGAAATGCTCCATGGCGACCAAGCCACCGTCAACAGCCTGGTCATCGACGCTCAGCAACGAGTTCGACAGATGGATCTCTGGGCCCCCAATCATCCGGTTGAGGTGGGCGGGCTCGGACTCACCATGCTCGAGCACGGCATGCTCACCGAGGCATTGGGACGCACACCACTCGGTCATCTCGTGTTCGGATGCCAGGCCCCCGATGCCGGCAACGTCGAGATCATCCACAAATACGGCACCGACGATCAACGCGAACGATTCCTTCGTCCGCTTGTTGAAGGCGAGGTGCGCAGTTGTTTCTCCATGACCGAGCCTGAGAACCCCGGCAGCAATCCGGTCATGATGTCGACCACCGCCCACAAAGACGGCGACGACTACATAATCAACGGACACAAGTGGTTCACATCGGCCGCGGACGGCGCCGCTTTCGCCGTTGTCATGGCCGTCACCAACCCGGATGCTCCTCCCTACAGCAGGGCCAGCATGATTCTCGTGCCAACCGACACTCCTGGCTTCGAGTTGATTAGAAACGTGAGCGTGATGGGCCATCCCGGGTCTGGCTATGGCACACACGGCGAGGTGAGCTACCAACAGTGCCGAGTACCGCAAGCCAATCTGCTTGGCGGCGAGGGCGACGGATTCGTCATTGCTCAGGATCGTCTCGGTCCTGGACGAATTCACCATTGCATGCGTTGGATCGGAATAGCTCAGCGTTCATTCGAGATGATGTGTGATCGAGCCAACGGACGCGAGATTCGCCCCGGCGGGGAGACACTCGCAAGCCGTCAGGTCATCCAACATTGGGTCGCCGAAACCGCCGCTGAAATTTCGGGTGCACGATTGATGACCCTCAACGCTGCTTGGATGATCGACGAGGTCGGCCCCAAGGCTGCCCGCGACGAGATCGCTTCGATCAAGTTCACGGTGGCCAATGTCATGTTGAGGGCAGTGGATCGCGCCATTCAGGTTCACGGAGCGCTCGGGGTCACCGACGACACGATCCTCGCCTACTGGTACCGCCATGAGCGCGCCGCCCGAATCTATGACGGTGCCGACGAGGTCCACAAGACGTCTCTCGGACGGCGTCTTCTGGCGCGGCGGGCCCAGGGATCCCCAGCTCGTCTCGGCTCGGTAATCACAGGTCGCTGAGACACAACCCTCAACTCAGGTTTCCGCCGTATCCAGGGAATCACGAGCCGAGTCAAACGGTTCCGATGGGTATGAAAGCAACTTGGAATGGCATGACCCTGGCTGAGGGTGAGACCGTCAAGGTCGAAGGCAACCATTACTTCGACAATGACGACATCAATTGGGATCTTCTAGAGGAGAGCCCAACCACCTCACGGTGCTACTGGAAGGGCAAGGCCAGTTACTACCACGTGGTGGCAGACGGTGATGTGAATGCTGATGCCGCGTTCACCTACGAGAAGCCATGGCCTCTGGCCAAGAAAATCACCAACCACACGGCCTTCTGGCGTGGAGTCAAGATCAGCGGCTAGTCGCCTCAGACGTAGGTTGAGCCCTTCGGCATCCCCTTGTCGGTACGTATCTCAACGTTGACGAGAGCCGGAAGCCCTGAGGCGAAGGCCCTTTGGATCGCAGGCGCAATCTCGTCAGGCTCGGTGACGTGTTCGCCGTGGCCACCCAATGCCTCGACAACCTTGTCGTAACGAGTCCGATTGAGTTCGGTTGCCACGAGCCGATCCTCGCCGTAGATCACAGCTTGTGGTCGAAGCATCTGACCCCATGCAGCGTCGTTGCCGACAATGCCCACGATCGGCAGTCCAAACCGCACGGCCGTGTCGAATTCGAATCCGTTGAGCCCAAAAGCCCCATCGCCGTAGACAATCATCACGCGCTTGTCGGGGTTGGTCTTCTGTGCAGCCAGTGCGAACGGCATTCCCACACCAAGTGTCCCCAGTGGGCCAGGATCCATCCAGCCACCGTTGGCGGGCACCTTGATCACCTTCGATGCCTGGGCAACGATGTCGCCTCCGTCGCCGATCACGATCATGTCGTCGGTGACAGCATCGGCGATTTCTCTGCAGAGCCGCAGTGGATCGATCGGCACCTCGTCGCTGTGGAGCTGCGACTCGAGAGCGGCATCGGCTTCGTCTTCTCTGGCCCTCAGCTCGTCTGAATAGTCGCTGAAGTCAGTCGGAGTCGATCGGTCGCCGATGGCCTCTCGCAACGCGTCGAGGTTGACTCCAAGATTGCCGACAAGGCCGACGTCGGCCGCTCGGTTCTGCCCAATCAGGGTCTCATCAAGATCTAGCTGAACAATCTTGGCGTCGGCTGGAATCGAGGCTCCAAATCTCATTCGGAAATCGAGGGTGGTTCCGGCCAATACGACCACGTCGGCTTGGCCGAGCGCAGCCTTTCTGGTGCGATTGAAGAATTGTGGATGACTCATTGACAGCAACCCACGCGCCATTCCGTTGGTGTAGCAGGGAATGTGTGTGGCCTCAGCAAATCGCTGCAGTGCGGGACCGCCATCGCTCCACTTCAGCGAGGTTCCTGCCATCACCATCGGGTGCTCGGCGTTGGCCACCAACTCCGCAGCGGTAGCTACCTGCGCAGCAGGCGCGCCCGACATCACCCGGTAGTCGCGGAAACGTGGTTGAGGTACGGCGTCGACATCGATGGGGGCGCTCAAGACATCCATCGGAATCTCCAGGAACGCAGGACCTGGGATACCCGACACCGCGGTCCGAATTGCCAATTCGATGTATTCGGCGATCCGGGCAGTCTCGTAGCAGGCGTCAGCCCACTTCGAGATTGGCTTCATCACCGACACGTGGTCCATCTCCTGGAGAGAGCCGCGCCGAAGATTGTTGAACGGACCCTGTCCCCCGATTACGAGGATCGGTGAGTTGGCCCGCCATGCGTTGGCTACTCCGGTGACCCCGTCGGTGACACCAGGGCCGGCCGTGAGGATCGCCACTCCGACTTTCCCCGGATGCAGCCGAGCCCAAGCATCAGCGGCATGAACTGCAGCCTGCTCGTGCCTGACATCGATCACCTCTATCCCCTCGTCGATGCAGCCGTCGTATATAGCCATGACGTGCCCGCCCGACAGTGTGAACACACAATCGACTCCGGCTGCCTTGAGCGTCCTTGCGGCGAGTCTTCCTCCGTGGGTCATTTCTGCTCCGATTCGTTGAACATGGGGTTGTGTTGGATGACGGCCACTTGGCTATCGAGTCTCAAGTATTGAGAGTCGTTCGGCGGCCTCGAACTGCGACCTGAGCGTGTCGTAATCGTCGTTGGTAAGCCGACGGTAGGTGGTGTCGCCCCGCGAGCGCCAAAACACGGGGTCGTCGACATAGCGCGGCGAGAAGTGCGAGCGCTTGAGATCACGGACCAAGATCTTCTTGGTCTCGGTGAATGTGAAGTCGACGACCACTCTCACGAAGTCGGGGAACCACTTACGATCCATGGCGCCATCGACGCATGAGAGTTCACAGAAATTGAAGAATTCCTCGGGGTCGAACTCGGCGCCGTCTTCCAACAGCACTGCCGCCATCAGCCATTCATCAGACACCGGGCAAGGCACGCCGTAGGCCGCAGCCAAAGCCACATTCGGATGCTTGGCAACCTCAAGCGCCACCTGAAAGGCCGAGAAATTCTCTCCGTCCTTGCGAATCCAGTCGTCGGTGCGCCCATCGAAGAACAGGTACCTCACGTCGTCGGAAACCAGCACATGGCCGAGGTCTCCCGACCTGTATACGCCGTCACGATATTTCGAGTCGGTCGCATCCTCATTGTCGAAGTAGCCTTGGAATAGGCCAGCCTCCGGAGCGATCCGACAGATTTCCCCCACTGCTTGGTCGTAGTTGAGAATCCGGCCGTCGCTATCGATGACTGCCGGCGGGCACTCCCGATCGTCGGCGTTCATTATCCGCACCGCTTCGTCTTTGATCTCACCGACGCTTCCACGCGGATCAGACCGCTTGCGCACAACCGACATCGCGGCCTCGGTGGAGCCGTAGAACTCGTGCATATCGTCGAGCCCGAACCAGTCGATCATGCGGTCGATGTCGGGCGGGGATGCGCCGTTTCCCATCGTGACCCGAAGTCGGTTCCGCGGATCTTGAGTCAGTTCTCGCCGGATGGCGTCAATATCGCCACCGAACCGCTCGGTGATGCTTTCCAAAATGTAGTGAGCGGGTTCACCCACATAGTTCCAATAGGTGACTCCCATGGCGAGCACGTCATCAACGAATCCGCTGGCCGAAAACCTTTCGCGCATCGACACAGTGGCACCCGAATAGAACGCCGGCATCACCGCCATGAACATCGAATTGGAATGGAACAACGGCATGCATGCGTAGCCCACTCCTTCTCGGCCGAGTTGCACCTGGAGCGCGATGAAGAGTCCGGCGCTCAGGAACTTGAGATGGTTGTTGTTGATCCCCTTGGGAAGACCTGTGGTTCCCGACGAGTAAATGACCATCAGCGGGGTCTCGGGCGTGACCACCACATCTGGCAGCACTAGCGACGCCGCATCGCCGATATCGACGTGGGCCCAAAGATCATCGGTGCCGGTGCCACCCGCCAGCACGAAAACGTCCGACCGTTCGATGTCGAGGTCGTCGATGACATGTTCGACTCTTTCCAGATATGTGGGGTCGACGATGATCATCCCCACGCCCGACTGGTTGAGCACACCGGCGAGAATGTCGCCGCGCAGACCGGTGTTGATCCCAAACAAGTTGAGCCCGGCTATCGCACACGCCCCGAACACCGCAACAAACTCCGGGCGGTTGTCGGCAAGTATCGCGACGCGCCCCTGACGACCCTCCCGAGCTGCCCCGATGTGATCAAGAAGAAAATGCGACAACGCACACGATGTGTCGCGGAAGCGTCGGTAGGTCCATTCCTCGTCCAATGTTCTCAGAAAAACATGCTGCCCAATCTCTGGATGAGACGCCCGCGCCTCAAGTTGATCGCGCACCGTGAGAGGCGCTGTCTCGAGCATCATCTGGATCGGATCGGTGTCTGGATCAGTTGTCGGCATCGGCGAAGAATCTCACATCGCTGAGCATTCGTCACACTCGAAACCCACATATGGACCTTTTCCTCTGAACGCGTATGTTCTTGAGATGAGAATCGATCACATCTCACGCATCAAACTCGGACACTTCCCGACCCCTTTGGAGCATCTGCCGCGGCTCAGCGGAGCCCTCGGTGGGCCGCAGATCTACGTGAAACGCGACGATGCCACCGGACTGGCCACAGGCGGGAACAAGACGCGAAAGCTCGAATTCTTGATCGCCAATGCCATCGACCAAGGGGCGGACACGATTGTCACAGTCGGGGCGATGCAGTCGAATCACGCCCGGCAGACTGCCGCCGCCGCCGCACAAGTTGGCCTGCGTTGTCAGCTTCTACTCGAAAACCGTCATGCGATCCCAGACCCCACATACGAGACGGGGGGCAATGTGCTGCTCGACCGCCTGCTCGGCGCTGAGATCACGGAGTTGCCTGACGGATCCAACTTGATGGAGGCGCTCCGACAACGAGGCTCCGACCTCCGACAGAGCGGTTCCATTCCGTATCTGATTCCGATCGGCGGGTCAGACCCCGTCGGGGCGCTTGGCTACGTGAGATGCGCTCTCGAATTGATGGAGCAATCACGAGAGAGCGGTATTCACATCGACCACCTGGTGCATGCCACCGCCAGCGCAGGTACCCAGGCCGGGTTGGTGGCCGGATTCGTGGGTTCTGGATCAGCGATACCTGTCACCGGCGTGAGCGCAGGCATGCCAGCAGGCGACCTATCTGACGCGGTGTTCGACATTGCAACCAAGACAGCGGCATTGATCCAGTCAGCGGACTCGGTCAATCGCGACATGGTCGTGGTCGACGACAATTTCGTCGGTGCCGGTTACGGCCTACCCACTCCAGCGATGCGCGAAGCAGTCGAAATCACCGCCCGAACCGAGGGCCTCATCCTCGACCCCGTCTACACCGGCAAGGCCATGGCCGGACTGTTCAACATGATTCGCGGAGGTCGTTTCGCCCGCGATCAAAACGTTGTGTTTGTACACACCGGAGGTGTGGCCGGCCTGCTTGCCTACGGCTCGGTGTTCGACTGAGGATCTCCGCCGCTTGACTCAGTTGACTCCACGCCCGTGGCCTTGCCAGTACGGCGCCCGTAGGTCTCTCTTGAGGACCTTCATCGCTCCTGACAAAGG
>JBDNJK010000006.1:0-3310 GCA_041687805.1 Acidimicrobiales bacterium | reverse complement strand
GGGACTTTTGTCAATTCGCGCGCCCGGTGTCCCCAACATCATCAACCGTCCGGTTATGGTGTCCCGGCTGAGTGACGCAGAGTACGTCAAGGCAAGGAGAATTTCGTGACCGACACCGAAGAACGGACGTCGGACATTCCCGAAGTCGAGCGGATAGTTGTCCGCTTCGCCGGTGACTCCGGCGACGGCATGCAGTTGACGGGCGACCGCTTTACGGCTGCAAGCGCACTTTTCGGGAACGATCTGGCAACACTGCCCGAGTATCCGGCAGAAATCCGGGCCCCGGCCGGCACCTTGGCCGGAGTGTCTGCATTCCAGGTACACATTGCCGACCACGACATCAACACACCTGGCGACTCGCCGGGCGTGTTGGTTGCCATGAATCCGGCGGCGCTGAAGGCCGACCTGCCCAAGGTGGTAGAGCACGGAACCTTGATCATCAACTCAGATGCGTTCGATGAGCGAAACCTCAAAAAGGCCGGATACGAGTCGAATCCGCTTGAGGATGATTCGTTGGCCGGGTATCAGGTCATCACCGCTCCGATGACGGCGCTCACCAAGGAGGCCTGCAAAGACCTCGGTGTGAAGCCCCGTGATGCCGAGCGTTCCAAGAATTTCTTTGCGCTCGGGATGGTGTCTTGGCTCTACTCGAGACCTACCAAGTCGACCTACGAATGGATCGATGAGAAGTTCAAGGGCAAGGAACTGGTGATTGCCGCCAACGCGGCTGCGTTCAAGGCCGGCGACGTTTATGCCGAGAACGCCGACCTCTGGGCGAGCCGACGCGTAGTGCGCCCAGCGAAAATGACGCCCGGCACCTACACCAACATCAATGGCAACACGGCACTTTCGTGGGGCCTTATAGCGGCATCGATGCAGGCGGGCATTCCGCTGTTCTTGGGCTCTTACCCGATCACCCCGGCCAGCGACATCCTTCACGAACTTGCCAAACACAAAAACTTCGGAGTTCGCACGTTCCAGGCAGAGGACGAAATAGCGGCGGTCGGCGCAGCTTTGGGCGCTGCATACGGTGGACACATTGGCATCACCACTACGAGCGGTCCGGGCTTGGCGCTCAAGGCCGAGACCATCGGTCTCGCCGTGAGTCTTGAACTCCCCATGGTAATCATCGACGTGCAGCGCGGGGGGCCGTCAACCGGTCTGCCGACCAAAACCGAGGCATCCGATCTGATGATCGCTTTGTACGGTCGCCACGGGGAGGCACCCTTGCCGGTAGTGGCATCATCGACACCGGCCGATTGCTTCTTTACCGCCATTGAGGCAGTGCGGATTGCACTCGAATACCACACGCCGGTGATCCTGCTCTCCGATGGCTACCTCGCCAATGGCACCGAGCCGTGGCGTCTTCCTTCGGTAGATGATTTGCCAGACATCAAGGTCGAGTATCTCACCAAGCCGAATATCGTCGATGACGACGGCACCGAACATTTCCACCCCTACTTGCGTGACGAGACTCTGACTCGCCCGTGGGTTCTGCCCGGCACACCAGGCCTTGCACATCGCATTGGTGGTATCGAGAAGGACGTGACCGGAAATATCAGTTACGACCCGGTCAACCATGAGTACATGACTAAGACACGGGCAGCGCATGTGGCCAAGGTTGCCGATTCAATCCCCGCCATCGTTCCTGTAGGAGATGCCGACGCCGACACCGTGGTCCTTGGTTGGGGCTCCACTCGTGGTGCAATCACCGCCGCGGTGGGACGCATCCGCAAGAAGGGTCGCAAGCTGGCTCAGATCCACTTGCGGCATGTCAATCCGTATCCGCCAAATCTCGGCGAGCTGCTGAAGAAGTACGACACGGTGATCATCCCCGAGATGAACATGGGGCAGCTGGCTCACGAGATTCGTGCCGAGTTCCTGGTCGATGCCAAGTCGATCACCAAGATTATGGGTCAACCATTCACGCCGGCCGAGCTGGTCACCAAGATCGAGGAGGCCATCGATGCCTGAGACAATCACAACCACCCGCAAGGATTGGTCCAGCGATCAAGAGGTTCGCTGGTGCCCAGGATGCGGCGATTACGGGATTCTCCTGGCAGTCCAGACGGCTCTCGCCGAGATCGGCAACAAGCCCGACGAGACGGTGTTCATTTCCGGTATCGGCTGCGCGGCGCGCTTCCCGTATTACATGAACACCTATGGCATTCACAGCATTCACGGCCGGTCACCGGCTATTGCTAGCGGTGTGGCTCTTGCCAGACCCGATCTCGACGTTTGGGTTGTCGGTGGTGACGGCGACATGTTGTCGATCGGCGGCAATCATCTGATTCACGCCATGCGTCGAAACATCAATCTCACCATCTTGTTGTTCAACAATCGAATCTACGGATTGACGAAGGGTCAGTACTCGCCAACGAGTGAGGCGGGCAAGGTGACCAAGTCGTCCCCCATGGGATCGATCGATCATCCATTCAATCCCATCTCGCTGGTGCTGGGTGCTGATGCCACGTTTGTGGCACGCACCCACGACATGGACCGCAAACACATGGTGGAGACGTTCAAGAAGGCACATGCTCACAATGGCTCATCCGTTGTTGAGATCTTCCAGAATTGCAACGTGTTCAACAACGGCGCATACGGACTCGTCACGAGCAAGGACCATCGTGAAGAGATGATCATCGATCTCCACGATGGAGAGCCGATCCGATTCGGTGCCGACGGAAGTCACGGTGTGATCGTCGATCATGGCGTGGCGAGAATCGTCGAAGTTGCCGATGTAGGTATCGATGCCCTCACCGTCCACCACCACGACAATCCCGACCCATCGGTGGCTTTCGCATTGTCGAGGCTCGCGTCGAATCCCAATGCCCCGACCCCGATGGGGGTGTTTCGAGACTTCGAACGCCCAGAGTATGGATCCGTGATGGAAGCTCAGTTGGTGCAAGCAAATGCCGATAAGGGCCCCGGGGACCTCGATGCGCTTCTCCACAGCCTGCCGACTTGGGAGATCGACTGACCGCTTGGGCGCTTGATCTCGACGGTGTGATCTGGCGTGGCCCAAACGCCGTGCCGGGTGCCTCCGAAGCGATCGAGCGCCTACGTCGCTGTGGCGCACAAATTGCATTTGTGACGAATTCGGCCCAGCGGACTCCCGCCCAAGTGGCAGAGAATCTTTCCCGTCACGGGATCGACGACGCCGAGGATCTGGTGATCACGGCGGCGATGGCCGCCGCGACGTTGGTTGAGCCGGGGGAGAGAGTGTTGGCCGTCGGATCCGACGGACTCTTTCATGCGCTGAAGAGCAGAGGCGCCGAGGTCGTGACGTCAGGTTCGGCAGATGCCGTGG
>JBDNJK010000068.1:0-4621 GCA_041687805.1 Acidimicrobiales bacterium | reverse complement strand
ATGGTCATGTTGGGGAACAATCTGACGTTCTGGAATGTGCGGCCGATCCCGAGCTCGGTTACCTGATAGGGCTCCAGCCCCAATATCGACTCGCCGTCCAACCTAATATCGCCGGAAGTGGGGGGCACCAGGTTGGTGATGGCGTTGAAGAAGGTGGTCTTGCCGGCGCCGTTGGGGCCGATGACGCTCACGATCTCGCCCTCGTTCACCTCGAAGTTGAGCTCCGACAATGCGTCGAGCCCGCCGAAGGTGATGGTGAGATCGTGGATGGAGAGAACTGGGCTCATGATGCGTTCTCCTCTTCGTCGGCCTCGGCATCATGGTCGACCTCGCCCCTGAGCCACGCGTCCTGGAGGAATTCTTCCTGATGCAACTCGTGGCTGCGCCTGACGTTCGGTACGAGACCTTC
This sequence comes from Acidimicrobiales bacterium, assembly GCA_041687805.1. Taxonomy (GTDB): domain Bacteria; phylum Actinomycetota; class Acidimicrobiia; order Acidimicrobiales; family Aldehydirespiratoraceae; genus SZUA-87. Next base: position 4,212 of record JBDNJK010000068.1, on the reverse strand, counting down.
AGGCCGTTTCAACATCATGAAGACGAGAATTGCTCCGTAGATGAGCAGCTTGTAGAGGCCCAACTCCTGCAACAGGCCAGGCTGCTTGGGTCCGCCGAGCACTCCGATGAGCACAATTGCACCAACGATCACGCCCGTGATGTTGCCCATGCCGCCCACGATCACCACAACCAAGATGATGATCGACACCAAGATCAGGAAACTCGACGGGAAGATCGATCCAACCTTCGCCGCGAAGATCGCCCCACTGAACGAAGCAAGAATGGCACCTACCACGAAGGCCGCCAGCTTGGCAGTGACGGTGTTGATGCCCATGGCCTCGGCGACCTTTTCGTCTTCGCGGATCGCCATCCACGCCCGGCCGAGTCGGGATCCTTGAAGCCGCCACGACACGTATATGGCGATGGCACAAAAGAAGATCACGAGATAGAACACCGAACGTGGATCGGAGCCCTTGACCTCGGCAAACCCGAGATCGACCGGCGGAATGTTGGTGATTCCCTGCGCGCCTCCGAAATAGGGCGACAGCCAGTCGGAGAGGAAGAGGAGTCTGATGATCTCGCCGAATCCGAGCGTGACGATGGCCAGATAGTCGCCTCGCATCCTGATCACTGGTGCGCCGACCGCCAATCCAATGATCGCCGCGACGACAATCACGATCAGGATCACGATTCCAAAATGTAATTGCGGCGAGATCCACGGCGAGTTGGGAGATGTTAGAACCGCTGTGGTGTAGCCACCAACCGCAAAGAACGCGACATAGCCGAGGTCGAGAATCCCGGCCAGCCCAACCACGATGTTGAGACCAAGGGCCAACAGAACGAAAAGCCCCACGTTGGCAAGCAACTCGTTCATGATCTTGCCGAGGAAGAGCGGGAGTACCAGCAAGGCCACAATCCCCGCGGTCGACAAGCTGATCTTGGTGGTTCGGCGCTGAGGCGCAGCAAGCGAGTCGTAGCGATCGCGAAGTTGGCTACCGCGCCCTGAGAGTCCGACAGATACGGCAATCACCACAGCCGCCAGGATGATGCTGGACGTGAGAGTGAGAGCACCCCGCTTGGCGTAGACGGCGTCGGTAATGAACGAGAGGCCGAATCCTCGGAACAGATCGGTGATCGCGGTCTGGAGAATCGACACCAGAACCAGAGTTAGCAGGGCAGCCTTGGCGGACCGACTCGCCAACTGCGGCATAACAGCAAGCAGTGATCCAAAAAGTCCAAGCCCAGCTCCTATGAGGAGCCATATAAATATTCCGAATCCAACTCCGTTTCCAAATGTGAGTTGGTCGAGTAGCTGCGGACTCCAGTTGACCAGCGGGTCGCGGAGATTGAAGTTGTCGATGAGAACCACGAGCAGAGACAGACCCGTGCCAGCAACCATGCCAGTGATGGCGCCGGTGAGTAGATCACGGGGACCCTTGCGGCGAACAGCAACGCCCTCAAGCTCAACTTCCTTCACCACAACGATGCCGGCCATTACCGGCAGCCAAATCACGGTGAGATAGCCGAGGCTGAGGTACTCACGAATAATGAGACGCGTGTCGAGCTGCACCAACATCCCGATGAGGGCAACGAACACGAGCGTAAGGCCCGTGACGGAACCAATCTTGGCGATCCGTCGCCAATCCTGATCGAGTAGCGATCTGGGCGGGGCAATATCGGTCATGTTCGGTCGTCCTCTGAAAGGCGCTCACCAAACAAGCCCGCAGGTTTGAACAACAAGACCACCACGAGCGCCGTGAACGCCACAGCGTCTCGAAGCTGCGAGACCCCACTTACCCCGAGAGGTTCGAGAACCAGTTGGGGGCCGAGCGACTCCGCGGCACCGATCGACACACCCCCGGCCATAGCCCCGCCCAAGTTGCCGACACCGCCGACTACTGCAGCGGTGAATGCCTTGATGCCGGGGAGGAATCCGGTGACGTGAGTGACGCCCCGGAAGCTGATTCCCCAAAGGATGCCGCCGATACCGGCCATGGCCCCACCAATGGCAAACGTGAGCACGATGGTTCGATCAACGTTGATACCCATCAGGGCAGCGATCTCTTTGTCTTCGGCCACCGCTCGCATGGCCTTTCCAGTCTTGGTGCGTTCGACGACCCACCAAAGGACGGACATCGATAGCGCCGCCACGAGCATCACCATGATTTTTGTGCCGGGAATGTCGAACGTGAGAATTGATCTGTTTTTGGAAAGCCACACAGGAAGCTGGGGGTACGAGTGGCTGCTTGGGCCAAGAAGCCCGAGAACGGCGTTCTGGATAAAGAACGAAACACCGATTGAGGTGATTAGAGGGATGAGCCGCGGCGAATCGCGCAATGGTCGATATGCGACGCGCTCCATAAGCACGGCGGCTGCAGTCGACACGAGAATCGCGATGATCACGATGATCACGAACGATCCGATGAAATTGCTCTCCCAATATCCGGCGTTGGAAAGTTTGGTGGAGGCCACGAAGCCCGACATGGCGCCGAGCATGAACACTTCACCGTGGGCGAAGTTGATGAAGCCCAAGACGCCGTAGACCATCGAGTATCCGAGGGCGATGAGGCCATACATCGAGCCCTGTGCCACTCCGGTGATGATGAGTCCCTTTAGCTGATCAGCGGTGAGACCTGTGGCATCGGGGTTTCGCCATCGAGCGAATGCGTTATCGACACTTATCTGCTGAGCGACAAAGGCCACCAAGCCTGCCGCTATCAACGCGATGAGTGTTACCCGCAGAACCGTGAGAAATCGATCGACCCAACTCACACGCCGGGCAGCGCTCACGCTAACTGCTGTCATATATCCCCCGAATAGTTTTCCCGAATAGTTTTGGAAATTACCTGTGGCATCGCGCCAACCGGCCCGACGAGAGCATGGTTGCTCTCGTCGGGCCGGTCAAGCGAAGTGCTTTACGCCGGAGCGAATTCGAAGACGACGTCGGCCTTCGAGGCCTCAATGTCGTTGGAATCGAGATGCTTGATCACGGTGATCTTCTGTGATCCACAATCGCCGAACGCATCGCAGCTCATCGTGCCGATGAGGCCCGAGAAGTTGGTGACACCATTGAGGTAGGCACGCACAGCTGCACGAGAAATCGTGAGAGTGCCACCATCGTCGGACGAACCAGCCTTGATGGCATCGAGCAGCAACACCGTGGCGTCGTAGCTGTGAGCCCAGAACGGAGCCGACGGAACCTCGCCGTAAGCAGCCTGGTAGGCAGCCAAGAAGTCGTTGGCGTTCTTGCCAGTCGACTGGTTGGTGTTGTCGCCGTAGCGGACGTCAGGGCCGGAGAAGTACATACCCTCGGACTCTGGGATCCCCATGAAGCCGTCGTTGAGAAGACCGTCAGCGGCCATCAAAATAACGTCCTCTAGGCCAGAGACACCGTGGGCCTGCTGAGCAATGAAATCGCCTTCTGGCTGGAAGATCGGGAAGAAGATCAACTCAGGTGAACCAGAAGCAATCTCGGTGAGTACCGGCACCATGTCGGAGTCACCCCTGTTGACAGCGGCGAATCCGGTGACGGTTCCACCCAACGCCTTGAAAGCGTTGCTGAACGCCGAAGCCAAACCGTTGGTGTAAGGGTCGCCATCATGGATAGCGGCAACCTTGGTTACGCCAAGCTCCTTGAACGCGAACGTGGCAGCAGCCTCGCCCTGGAACAAGTCGTTGTGAGCGGTGCGGTAGTAGCCCGGAACCCAGTTGTCGCCAGCATTGCCCTGAAGATCAGAGGTGAGTGCCGGGGAGGTGTTGGATCCGGAGATCATGACCATGCCGGCCTGCGAGATCAACGGAGCCGCAGCAGTTGCTGCACCGGAGCACGAGGTTCCGATCACACCGAGAACCTGCACGTCAGCCACAATGGTCTGAGCGGCAGCCTGGCCACCATCAGCAGAACAAAGATCGTCGAGGCCAGTGCCCATGTTGACGTTGTGACCGCCAATCTGTCCGTAATCGGCGATCGCCAATACCGTGCCACGCTCATTGGGAATACCCAAGAACGCAACCTCGCCGGTGATGGCCTCAAGCGAACGAATCTGGATGTCGGCACCCTTGTCGACTGTGACAAGGCCGAGCGAAGCGTCGAGGTCGCTGTTTGAGCTCGACGAACCGGAATCACCGCAAGCCGCGGCGATGAGAGTGAAAGACGCCAAGATGCTCGCGAGCACCAAGAGTCTGCGTGATGACTTCATATGTGAATCCCCTCCATAGGGAACGACGGTTT
>JBDNJK010000005.1:0-8562 GCA_041687805.1 Acidimicrobiales bacterium | reverse complement strand
TCGAGACGCAGTGTGTCTCGTGCCCCGAGACCTGCGGGCTTCACGCCGGTGTCAAGAACACGATCCCATACCTCGATCGCAGACTCCACCGGTACGGCAATCTCGACTCCGTCTTCTCCGGTGTATCCAGTGCCTGCAACCACCACGTCGACATCGCCAAACTTGACCTGGGCCACGTCGAATCGGGGGACGGCAGCCGCCTCCGGCGCCACTGTGGCCAGACGAGAACGCGCCTCGGGTCCTTGGACTGCGATCACTGCTCTCTGTGAGGTGACGTCGACGGCGTCTGGCACCACCGAGCCCTCTGATAGCGCCGCCACCACCCTCGATGTGTTGGAGGCGTTGGGCATCACGTCGAAGCGGTCTGGCGCTACCCACCACACGATGATGTCGTCGATCACCGACGCATCGTTCTCATCGAGCAGATGGGTGTATTGGGCGCGGCCGGGTCGGATCCGATTGAGATCGTTTGTGAACGCCCACTGCAGAGCGTCGAACGCTCCGGCTCCCGTGACACGCACCGTCCCCAAGTGAGAAACGTCGAATGCGACGGCCGACTCACGGCACGCGGCGTGTTCAGCCAACGTGCCTGATGGATACGAGAGAGGCATCTCCCAACCCCCGAAAGGCACCATCTTGGCGTCGAGGTCGAGATGGGCTTGATGCAACGGCGAACGACGATCCTCTGACACTGCTACTCCTGCTCTAACACGGTTGGTTTGCCGAGTGTCGAGCTCTCAAGGTTCGATCAGGCGGCGTTGGACAGACCGTACTTGAGTCCAAGCCGTTCGACGTCACGGCGGCACAGGAGCCGGACCGAAACATCTGGGCGTTGCGCCTCAAGCAATCGAATCTTGCGGTGCTTTGTGGTCACCAGAGCTTGGCGAAGTGTGGTGACCTCCACGTAGGTGTCGAAGTCGCACAGATAGAAGTCTGGTGTGAAGGCGCACGTGGGATCGCCGTTGTCGTTGGTCTCAAGGACGAAGGTGGTGGGCTCGTACTCCCACTTGATGCCGTAACTATCGAACAGATCTGCTATCACGCGCTCAGACGGGTGGCAAAAAATACTCACGGATTTCAGTCCTGGCCGGATACTTGGCGCATGTTGGTCGATGAGGCGGCAGACCGCTCTGGGAAGAGTTCCACGATTCGCGTGTCGATTTCGTCCTTCACCGCGGCCAGAGGTAGCACGTTGAGCACGCCCTGACCGTTTTGCAGAATATCGATCAGTTCTTCACCCGTGTTGACCAGAACCGAGCGCGAACCCTCGATGACGAGGTTGGCCGACGCGATGTCTTCTCCGAGATTCTCTCTGACATAGGCGAACACTTTGCGAACCTGTTCGAGGCGTATGCCTGCATCGAGCAGGCTTTTGATCACCTTCAGTTCGAGAAGGTCGCGGTAGCTGTATTCACGGCGGCTTCCGCTGCCATGCGCTTCGGTGAGAGATGGTCTCACCAGGTCGGTGCGGGCCCAGTAGTCGAGTTGGCGATAGGTGATACCCACGATCTCGGAAGTTCCTTTGCCGCTGAATCCCTGCTCGCCCATTGGGTGCATCTCCCGGAGTTCTCTACATCGACGAAATTACGCCGATGTGACCTGCCTAAGACAATACGAGTTTGAAGCCACCGGGTCAACGATCCTCTCATCGCAATTCGCGCACATCGCGTGATCGGACGCGCGTAGAGCGACTACCACTGCCAGTTCCGATCACACCTTCCGCGGCTCAGCGACCGGTGGTGATGTAGTCCTCGAGGTATCGCCGCTCTTCTTCAAGCTCCGCCAAACGACCCTTCACGACATCGCCGATGCTGACCAGGCCGGCGAGCTCGCCATCAACCATGACGGGAAGATGTCGGATTCTTTGTTCGGTCATCAATGCCATCAGGTCTGCAATGTCGTCGGACATCTCACAAGTGACGACGTCGACTGTCATGAGCTCTGACACCGGGGCGTCGAGAGTATTGGGTCTGTGATCGAGACACCGCACTACGTCTCGTTCGCTGAGTATCCCTTCAACGTGGATTCCGTCGGTCGACACGACCAGCGCACCGAACGAAAGCTCAGCCAAACGTCGAACCGCCGTCGCGACCGTATCGGCGGGGTCGAGGGTGGCTACATCGCTCCCCTTGCTCCTCACTATGTCGCTGACTCTCATGGCGTCTCCCTGGTCAAGTTGCCCTCAACTCTCCCAGAAATTGCGACTGATGGAAAGCCGCAACCGCTCACACCCCCAAATTGGAGGCCTGTCAGTCTTCGAAATCCTCAGGGTTGATCGACTCGATGAACTCCTTGAATTGCTCGACAACCTCTTCGGGTTCGTCGTCGATCACCTCGTCGTCTTCGTGATACCCGACCTCTTCTATGACGAGATCCTCCATGAAGATCGGAGCGCCTGTTCGCGCCGCTATGGCTATTGCATCTGATGGCCGGCACGACAAGGCGTGTGGTTGGCCATCCCTGATGAGATGCAGCTCAGCGAAGAACGTCTTCTCGCTCAAGCCGGTGACCACTACCTTCTCCACGTCGACTCCCAGCTCATCGAAGATCTCGCGGATCAAGTCGTGGGTCATCGGTCGTGGCGTCTCGATCTCATCGAGAGCAAGCGCTATCGCCGTCGCCTCAGGCGCACCGATGAATATTGGCACCAACCGCGCCGTCGCCGAGCGCTCGCGCAATAACAGCACCGGCACATTGGATGGCATCTCCACACGGACACCTACGAGCTCCATCTCCTGCATGACAGAAGACTACGACAGATAAAGGTCCGCGACATAGGCATCCGGATCGGATGCCAATATGTCGGTGTCGACGGTGGCGAGCAACTTGACATTTCGATATCGACCGCGATAGTCGAGCCCATAGCCGATCACGAATTCATCAGGAATTTCGATACCAACATGATCGAGTTGAACCGGCACGACCCTCGCCGGGGCACGGTCGACGAATGCGCAGAAACTCAGCGAGCGCGGCGAACGGCGACTCAGCTCGCCGCGGAGAAAGGCCGATGTGAGCCCGGTATCGACGATGTCCTGCACGACGACAACATCTCGATCCGTGATGTCGATGTCGAGATCCTTCAACAATCGCACTCGGCCGGTGCCGCGCTCGTATTTGGTGATCGCGAGAAAGTCGATCAGCGAATGAACCGACATGGCCCTGGACAAATCTGCCAGGAACGGGACACTTCCTCGAAGCACTGCCGCCAGCACGACCCCGTCGTCGAATCGCGCTGAGAGTTCGTCGGCGAGGCGTTCGACGGTGCGGTCTATCCCGTCGGCGTCGAGCAGAACTTGCATTCCGGACGCGGTCATGGATTCCGCAGCTCAGAACCAAGACTTCGGCGCAGCACAGAACGCTGGATCGTCTCCCCGAGAGCGATCAGCTCGTTGAGTTCGGAGCGTGCAGCGGATGCCGCATTTGCGTTCCGCTTGGCCTTGGCGCCAAGGAGTTGCTGGAACACGCCTGCCTGACGCTCCGCGGCGACCTTGAACATCCGAAGATGTCGTGGCCGCACGCCGCGAAGGTTGAGGGTCGCCGCCGCCTTCACCACTATCAAAGCCTCGTGGTCGTAGACCGACTCTCCGGTGCTCGCTATTGGCGCGATCAACCCAAGGCGCTGAATCTCATCGACGAACAGGGTGTCTACTCCCGAAGCATCGGCTAGCTCACGCGTTGTGAGGCTCACCGAACCGGCGTCGCCGATGTTTGCCGCCGGCTTTGACGCAGGCGCGACAGTACGAGCAGGAGCAGGCACCGACGGGGTCACTTCGGCTGGCGTGTCGAGGCTGTGTGAAAATAACGTTGGCTCACGTGAATCATCAGACGGCCGCTTTGACATTGACGAAGAGGATGGATCGCCCGAATCGAGCCGACGCTTAATCACCTTGAGCGGAAGAAAATTGTCGCGCTGCTGCTCGAGTATCCACCGGAGCCGATCGACATCATCTGCGAAAAATTTTCTATACCCAGAGGGGGTTCGCTCAGGCGAGATGAGCCCCTGGCTCTCGAGGAAGCGAATCTTGGAGATGGTGATGTCGGGATGTTCCTGCTTGAGCAGATTGAGCACTTCGCCAATCGAGCGGTGTGTCGGTTCAGCCATCAATCTTCTCCGCGAGATTCACTGCGGACCTGTGCCGTGAGCAAAGATCAGTCGAAACTTCCCGATTCTGAGTTCGTCGCCATCGAAAAGTTCGGCGTCGTCGACGCGTAGACGATTGACATATGTGCCGTTGAGAGAGCCAACGTCGTTTACTCGATAGGTGGCAGCACTGCACGCCACCTCGGCGTGTCGGCGCGACACCGTGATGTCGTCGAGAAAAATATCGCTATCGGGGTGCCGCCCAACCTTCACGACATCTGAGTCAAGCAAATAACGTGCGCCGGCCTTCGCTCCTTGGATGACCACGAACAGTGCCTGGTCGGTTCCAAAAGATGAGCGGTCGATGTCGGCGAGAGGGCCATCTTCATCAGCCTTGATAACTGGTTGAGTTTTGGTCGGGTCTCCCCAGGAAATCTCAGCACCGCATGATGAACAAAATCGCGCCGAATTCTGGTTGTGATGTCCACACTCGGGGCAACTCGACTCATCCAACGTGTTGCTCAACTCTCGATCAGAGCTTCATACGCACCAGCATCGAGCAAAGACTCAGACTCTGATGGTGTCGACATGGCGATTCGGCAAAGCCAACCCTCACCGTAAGGGTCGGAGTTGAGCACTTCAGGGTTGTCGCCGAGTTGGTCGTTGACGGCGACGATCTCACCACTCACCGGGGCGTATATGTCTGAGACAGACTTCGTCGACTCGACCTCGCTGAAAGATTCACCGGCGGTCACTTTGGAACCCGTGGACGGCACGTCGACGAACACCACATCACCGAGGGCATCTTGGGCGTAGTCGGTGATGCCAATTGTGGCGGTATCACCATCGATACGCACCCACTCGTGGTCCGAAGAGTACTTGAGGTCGGCAGGAACGTTCATGTTTGAGAAACTAACGCATGTGAGCCGTTCTCATCGCTCCGAAGCCACATTCTCGTCACCGAACCAACTCTTCGACCTGTCTGACGTAATCGGTGGCCGTCCGTTGAGTTGCCGGCCATGATCGCTGCCTTCACGACTCGACCCTACTTGACGCCCGATCTGCCCTCTCGCAGAGCGACACGCGCCATGGGCACATATTGGGCTGCTGACATATAGCTGTAGATGAGAGAGGGCACCGCGATTATCCAACCAGCCCATCTAAACCAGTCGGCAACGCCCACGTCGGACGCACCGGCCAGGAGGAACGGGAACGCGAAGTAGAGGCCGAAGGTTGCCACCTTGCCCCACCATGTGACATCGAGGCGCCTGGCTCCCAGTGCACCCAACACAACTCCCGCAACTGCCACCAGAACTTCTCGGGCGAGGGCAGCGCCGACAAGCCACCACGGGACCGAACCGTCGATACCGACCGACAGGATCCCGGTGATGAGCACGACACGATCGGTCACAGGGTCGATGAGCTTTCCGAACTCGCTGACGACATCGAACTTGCGAGCCCACCAGCCATCGACCCAGTCGGTCGCCCCGAGAACGCCCCACAGCCAGGCCGCGGCGTAGCGCTGATCCTGGGAGAACAAAAGCCACAAGAAAACCGGTACGCCCGCCAGCCGGGCGAGAGATATGAGATTGGGAACCGTGAAGATTTTGTCTTCGAACACTCCGAGCCGTGCCTGCGTGTTCTCCTCGTCCATGGCCGGCAGCCTACGATCTCAGCGTGCCCAGTATTTTCACCAGGATCATCGACGGCGAACTTCCCGCCCGTTTCGTCTGGAAGGACGACACCAGCGTTGCGTTCATCCCGATCGAGCTACTCAACCGCGGCCACGTGTTGGTGGTCCCGCGGCTCGAAGTCGACCACTGGATCGACCTGCCCGCAGACGTTATGGCTCATATCTCTACGGTGGCACAGACGATTGGACGAGCCCAACAGTTGGCGTTCTCGCCGGCCCGTATCGGCATGATGGTCGTGGGTTTCGACGTACCTCACGTGCATATTCACGTGATACCGGTCGACAACCTGTCGCACTTCGACTTTCGTGCAGTCGACCATCATCCCGATCCCGATGATCTCGATGCCATGGCCGAAGAAATTCGCGCCGCACTTCGTACCCAGGGCCACACCGATCACGTGGCCGGCTAATCCACCTCGATCAGTTGGATTAGTTCTCGACGATTGTTCCTGACGTTGTTGACCTCGGTTGAGACAGGGTGCGCATCGATCAGCGCCGAGGGTGCCGGCACCATCATTGGCGCTAGTGACGCAATGTCGTGGTTGTCGCGGTCGAGCCAATCGTTCCATTTCGACGGTGGCAGCATCACGGGCATTCGGTCGTGGATTGTGGCGATCTTGTCGTTTGGTCGACCGGTGATGATCGTGCACGACCGCAGTTGCATCGGCTCCCCCAGATCGTCGATGCGGTTGGGGTCGCTCCAGACGTCCCAGAGGCCGGCGAACGCAAACGGCGCGCCGTCGACCCGAGTCATGTACATGGGCTGTTTCGCTCCGGAACCGGCGGGCTTCTTCCATTCGTAGAAGCCATCGGCGGGCACGATGCAGCGACTCCGAGCGAAGGGCCGTTTGAACGAGTTCTTCTCCGCTATCGTCTCCGATCTTGCGTTGATCATCCGATTTCCGATCTTCGGGTCCTTGGCCCATGACGGCACCAGTCCCCAGTGGAAGCGGTCGATCCGTCGCACGCCACCGTCCTCGTAAACCGTGAGAACGCCCTGCGTCGGCGCGACGTTGTAATTGGCGGACCAGTCAGACTCGTCGAGTGAATCCTCAGCGCCGAAGTAGGCGGCGAGCTCATCTGGCGATGTCGTGGAAACAAATCGCCCGCACATCAGGACCCCAGCGGAGCCTCGGTAAGAGCACATTCGCCAGACCGACCTTGGCCGAGATCGAACACAAGATTGTCGCCGGCAGCGCCACCGAAAGCTGGTATCACAACATTTGAATCAACTGCCACGGACACGGTGGCACGAGCCGACAGAACCTCATATTTCGTGCCAGGGTCGGAAATCGACTGCACGCGGATCGTGTCGGCGAATCCGGTGCCTCCCTCCGGCAGTTCGATCGCACCTTCGGGAATCGTCAGGTCGAGGCCCAGCGCGTTGTCGCCGATGCATCGAACGACGGCCTGATGACCGACGGGGTCGAGACAATTGCCGTACCAGACTGTGTCGAGAGGTCTGAGATCGGATGTGGCCACGCTGGACACCAAGCATGCTCGTTCCGGAAATCCCGACGGCCCGACGAAGATCACTTCGCCCTGACCTGCGTAGGAGAACAACGAGGCGGTGATCGAGCCCGGTGGGAATAGATAATCGCCGAACGGAGCGGTGACGATGCGGTCCTCGGGTGGCCCATCGCCGGAAACAACCGCCACGTCCCGGGTGAGTCCGGCAGTGAGGGCGGCCTCGGCCACGGGTAGTCCTCCGGCCACAGCACCATTGCTCGGTGTGGCCTCAACAGTGGCGAACCTCAATGTGCCTTGGGTCCGCTTCCCACGATCTCCGAGAGCCCCCCAACCGACGAACCCTCCGGCCCCCACGGCGATCAGCACAAACAACGCCACGATCATGTTGATGATCCGCTGTTTTCGGCCGGATCGCAGAGCTTGCTCAACTTGACGTTCGTCCAACTTTTCGCGCAGCGTGAGTGGGCCGAATGCTTCGGATCTGGCTCCGCCGGAGAGAAGATCCAGCCAACGATCGGCCATTTCGGGAGGCATTCGAGAGATGTATGTCTCAAAGATTGCGTGCTCGTCTGATCCAAACAGGATCGTGAGGCTGTTGAGTCGAGCGAACTCGACCAGGTCGTCGGCAGGCCGAACGGGGCGATCTCCAACTATTGCCGCCAGAAACGACCGAACGTTGGCCTTGGCTTCATCCGCAGGCCACTGAGGTCCGGGAGCAACAACTGGCAGATTACGTATCTGCGTTTCGGCGCGCAGAAAGCCGCCGCCGGCATCTTCGGGGCGGTCGAATCCGGTCTGGTCATGCCAAGCCGGGTCATCGGGTTGGACCTGGTCTGGTCCCGTCAGCGAGTCGATGACTCCAAGGCTATTACGTCGACTCGACCCTGATGGCATCATTGGGAATGGCTCAACCTCGTCTGGTGCTCGCGTCTTCTTCTCCTAGAAGATCGGAGATCCTGTCGCGTCTTGCGCTCGACTTCGAGATCCGGCCGGCTGACGTCGACGAAGGTACGCATGACGGCGAATCCCCTGTCGGCTACGCCACACGGGTCGCGACAGACAAGGCATCGGCGATTGCGACGGCTCACACAGTCACAATCGCGGCCGACACCATCGTGGTTCTCGACGATCAGATCCTCGGGAAACCCATCGACGCCACTCGCGCCGCGGAGATCCTCACGATGCTCTCCGGGCGATGCCACCAGGTGATCACTGCCGTGGTCGTCACGCTCTCCCCTATCGAGGGGCCCTCCACGACAGTCGCCGGGACAGAGACCACACAGGTCGAATTCGCCAACCTCAGCGCCGACCGAATCCG
>JBDNJK010000067.1:0-20130 GCA_041687805.1 Acidimicrobiales bacterium | reverse complement strand
GTCGCTTGCCGGTTCGACAGGGTGCGAGATCCATGTGCTCGACGTGCGAGACACCACCGAGATGATTGATTTGGCCGGAGAGATTCAGCCAGACGTCTTCGTCAACAATGCCGGGCTCGGCCGTGCGTTCGGTTCACTCGCTGATGCCACCTCCGACGACATCGAACGCACGTTGGGCACCAATGTGATTGCCGCCGTCCATGCCGTGAGGGCGGTGCTTCCCTCGATGATCCAGAAGCGACGGGGTCATATTGTCAACATCGGGTCGATGGCCGGTCTGTACCCGCTATCCGCAGCTTTGTACGGAGCGAGCAAGGGAGCTGTTCACCTTCTATCGACCAATCTCCGCCTCGAGTTGCAAGGCACCGGGGTGAGAGTTACCGAAATCTGCCCCGGCCGGGTCAAAACAGAGTTCTACGACGTAGCCGTCGACGATCCGGTGGCAAGTGCCAAGGCGAAGAACTCCGGTATTGAGGAGGTCACCGCAGGCGATATCGCGGCGGCCATCGTCTACGCAATCGACGCCCCGTGGCGGGTCAACGTCAACCGCATCGAGCTTCAGCCGACCGAGCAAACATATGGCGGAAGTCAGTTTGCCCCCAAGAGGTCGCAGTGACCTCACTCTCCCCGAACCCTGAGCTCGATGACTTCGCCGGCCGCACGATCATGGTCACCGGAGCGGCGTCCGGAATGGGCGCGGCTACCGCCGGAGCATTCGCTCGACGGGGTGCATCGGTCCTCATAGTTGATCGCGATGAACCTCGCGCCCGCCATGTCGCCAACGAGATCGCCGCAGCTGGAGTGATCATCGGCGACGTAGGGGATTCGCGGTTCTGTGTCGATGCTGTCCGCCAGGCGATCGAAACCACCGGCCGGATCGACGTTCTTGTCAATTGCGCCGGGGTGATCTTGCGGGCCGACGGCTTGTCGACCGACGATGAAGGCTGGCACCGCGTGATGCGAGTCAACGTCGACGGAGTCTTCTTCATGTCACGTGCTGTCCTTCCTCAGATGGTTGCTCAACATTCAGGAAACATCGTCAACTTCGGATCGATCTGGGGAGATATCGGAGCGTCTGGCGTGGTCGCCTACTGTGCGTCGAAGGGCGCGGTTCACCAGATCACCAAGGCCATGGCTCTCGATCACGCCACAGACGGCATTCGCATCAACGCTGTTGCCCCAGGTGAGGTCGACACGCCAATGCTGTCTTCGGGTCGCGAGCATCGACCTTCTGCCAAAGATCTACAAGAGATGGCCGACGCCACGATCCCCATGAAGCGCTTGGCCCGACCCGACGAGATCGCAAACGTCGTCGTTTTCCTCGCCTCCGATGATTCCAGCTACATGACCGGAGCGATCGTGGCAGTCGATGCCGGCTACACCGCTCGCTGAATTCGTTTCGTAGTTCAGAAGGTGGACGAGGTAGAGCGTGAGCGTGAACAGAACGAGCGCACACGCCTGGTGCAGCGATCCGAGTGCGATAGGGACGTGATTCACGAGCGTCAGAATTCCCAACACCACCTGTATGGCCACAGTCGCGAGCAATGCGAAGCCTGTGACTTTCGTAGTGAGGTCGCGTCTCGTTCGGATCGCGTGGACCACAAAACACGGGACCACGATCGCCATGATCAGCGCCAAGAAACGATGCTGGAACTGCACGGTGATCAGATTCTCGGTGAGGTTGATCCAGGTGGGTTGCAGCATCAGCAGGTCGTCGGGCACCAGACGGCCGTTCATCAACGGAAAAGTATTGAAGCCCGATCCGGCGCGAGTCCCAGCCACCAGAGCTCCAGATCCGAGCATCATCACCACGAGACTCACTACACCGAATCCGACTCGACGGTCGATGCTCGACAGCTCGATCGATCTGCGAGGATGACGCTCGAGAAGGTCCCATGCCACCCAGAGCGTGGCGCCGAGTATTGCCGTGGCCGTGAGGAGGTGGGCGGCCAGACGATATTGGCTCACACGCGGCTGGTGGACCAGGCCGCTGCTCACCATGAACCAGCCGAGCGCACCCTCGAGTCCGATGAGAGCGACGAGACCGAGAAGGCGAAGCCCCAGACGGCGACCCACCCGACGGCGCACAATCAGATATGAGACCGGAACGAGCAGGATCATGCCGACGGTGCGACCGAGGAGTCGATGAAAATACTCCCACCAGAAAATTGACTTGAACTCGCCAAGTGTCATTCCGGAGTTGACGAAACTGAACTCTGGGGACTGCCGGTAGGCGTCGAATGTGCGCAGCCACGCCTGGTGACTGAGAGGCGGAAGGGTCCCCACCACGGGGTCCCAGTCGACGATCGACAGACCCGAACGTGTCAATCGGGTTATGCCGCCAATCACAACCATTGCATAGACGAGTCCGCCGACAACGAGAAGCCAGATAGCGATTCGCCGGTGCAGTAGGTCTGCTGGATCGGCTTGAGGGCTGTTCATGGCACGAGGCACTCGACCGAAACTAGGTCGGAGCATCAGAGGACGAGAAGCCGGGTCTCAGGGCGTGAGAATGACGACAGGAATGTCGCGTTCTGTCTTGCGCTGGTAGCCCGCGTAGCCGTCGTTTGCCTCGACGATCTGTGGCCAGAGTTCCGCCTTCTCCTCGGAAGTTGCGACCCGTGCTGTCATCGGCCGGGTCGATCCTTGCATCGTTACCTTCACGGACGGGTTGTCGCGCAAGTTGAGGAACCAGGCCGGGTGGTGATCATCGCCGCCCTTCGATGCGACGATGACCAAACGATCATCGCTGTGCACAGGAGCGGTGAGCATCGTGGCACGGGCCTTGCCGCTTCGACGGCCGATGGTTTCGAGTTCGATAACAGGCATTCCTTTGGCCGATCCGAGCAAGCGTCCGCCACTGATCCGATAGATGCGTTGGTGAACGCCGATAAACGTTTTGGCAATCAAAGTCTTGGCGTCTGTCATCTTTCAAGAATAGGACTTCATTCCCTGTAAAGGCGACCGACAATCAAGTACATAGAACGCTAGACAACGCTCAGATGGCTGGAGAGTTTGATGGAACGAATTTGGCGCTCGATTGGCGTTGGACTTGGAAAGCACTGGGCGATAGTGCTCGGCACAGTTGTAGCCATAACGGCCGTGATGTCGATCGGTTTGACCCAGATTGAGTTCGCTACTGGCCAAGACAGCTATCTCGACCCGTCCGCGCAGGAAGCCATCGACAATGTCGAGTATCAAAACTCGTTCGGTGGCGAGGCGATCATCCAGATGTTCACCATGGACGAGGGCCACAACATCGGTGAGCTGTTCACAGCAGAGAATGTCGCCGTCATCAAGGATCTCGACAGGCGGCTTCGAGCGATTCCAGAGGTTTACTCGGTCATTTCGCCTCTCACCGCACTCGAGTGGAGCGAGTCGATCAGCAACGGGCCCGGAACCACGGGCCTGATATCCGCCGCGCAGCGCGACCCAGACCCCGATTCACAAGCGTTGAGAAACGCAGACATCAGCCTCAGCCTGGCCCGTCTTGGAGCAGTCGACAATCGTGAAATCGGCCGAGCTGACTGGAACGATTTCCTGCTCTACGAGAACCGTGGCTATGTGGCCGATGCCGGGCAGGTCGACCCACCGGCCCAGCCCAACAAGGACATCAGGCGGTCGCTTCTTGGCAGCTTCCCAAACCAAGCCACAGCACTGGGGGCAATCGTCCTCAACGGGAATGCGAGTCTCGAAGAACTCTCATCTGCGACTGACGCTGTACTAGCCGAAGTCGGCGATCTTCAACTCGACAACGTCACCACGATCATCACGGGCACGCCTGTCTACCTGAAAGATATCAACGACTACTTGCAGGGGGGGATGCTCACGCTGGGCCTCCTTGCACTGGTGGTGATGGTGCTCATCCTGCTGTTCATGTTCCAGGTGAGGTGGCGCCTGCTGCCGTTGCTGTCGGTCGTGATCGGCATCCTTTGGGCATTCAGTCTCCTGGGATTCCTTGGAATCGAACTCTCACTCGTCACTATTTCGGGGCTCCCGATCCTGATCGGAATGGGTATTGACTTCGCCATCCAGATTCACAATCGGGTCGAGGAAGAGGTGGTGCTCGATCGCTCCGATCATCCGATCTCGGAGACCGTGGCGAACGTGGCGCCGCCGCTGTTTGTGGCTGTGGCGGCGGCGGTTGTTGCGTTCCTGGCTCTTCGGGTCTCGCAGGTTCCAATGATCCGTGACTTTGGAGTGATGCTCGCCATTGGCATCGTCGTGTTGTCGGTGGTTGGCGTGCTTGTTCCCGCCACCGTGCTCGGCTCGCGTGAGTGGCGCCATCGCACCACCAAGCGCAGCGGATCCCTGACCGAACGGCTTGTGGTGAAGCTCGGTTCACTGTCGACTCGCTGGGTCGTTCCGATCGCCGCCATCTCGATGATCGTCATTGCTCTTGGTGTAGGCATGGAAGGTCGCACCAAAATCCAGTCAGACCCACTCCGATGGGTCGACCAGGGATCTCAGGTTGTCGCCGACGTCAACGCCTTGGAAGATGCTGCCGGCTTCTCGTCCACGCTCGGCGTGATGATCCAAGCCAACAATGTGCTCTCGCCCGAGATCAACGAGATCCTCACACGGTTCATCGCCGACGCCGAGGCCCGACCAGATGTGCTGTCCTCATCGAGCCTGGTCGGCACCATGTCGCAAATTATCGACATCGATGGGGCAACACCTCTCGCCCCGACCGCCGACGATTTGCAGGCGATCTACGACATTGCCCCCGACGACATCCAGAGGGCTCTGCTACGACCCGACCTCACCGCCACACAGGTCAACTTGAATCTCGGTCCGGCCAGTCTGGAAGAACGTGCTGTCTTTGTCGACGAGATCCAAGCCGATTTGGACGCTCGCATAGCTTCGATCAACTATTCAGCTGATTCTGTCCTGACCACCGAACTCGGCCCGGATCAAGAGCCCGTAAGAGCGGTTCCGGTTGGTCTTGCCGTTGTCGGTGTTGGTCTGCTCAAGAACCTCACGGCCAACCGACTTGCCCTGACGTACGTGGCTCTCGCCGCAGCCGCACTCTGGCTGGTCCTTCGTTTCAGAAGCATCACGCGGGCCGCTCTCACCTTGGTACCAGTGACGCTGGCGGTGGGTACGTCATCTGTGATCGTGAGTGGTCTCGGCATCACACTTAGCCCACTCACCACAGTCAGCGGCCCGCTCGTCATTGCGTCGTGTGTGGAATTCGCCGTGCTGATGACCGCTCGCTATATCGAGGAACGCGAACGCGGCCTCAGCTCGCGCGAGGCAACCGACACTGCGTCTGCGCGCACCGGTCGGGCATTCTTCACCTCCGCGGCCACCACGGTGGGCGGGTTCGCCACCCTCATGATCTCACCGCTTCCGCTGCTGCGAGATTTCGGTGTGATCGTAACCCTGAACGTGGCGATTGCTCTGGTGGCGGCATTGGTTGCCATGCCACCTCTTCTCGTCTGGGCAGACGACCACGGGTGGACTGGCATCAGTGGTGAGGCCACCGACCGGTCCGTGCGTCTCGCCGCCCCGGCCACGAAGCGAAACTTGGTTGGAGTCGGTGTCACCGCCGCTCTGTTGGTCGCAGGGCTCGGCTTGCTTCTCACCAACGCCAAGGTCGACAGCGCTGCAGCTGTTGATTCCGAGTACACATCGGTGGCACTCCCCACCACAACGACCACTACAACCACAACGACTACCACCACCACATTGCCGGGAGAGGAGCCTCCTCCGGCGATAGATCCCAACGACTATGGCACCGAGCGCCCGGCGGGCCTGATCACCGGTGTTCTCTACGACCTGATGACCGGTGTCGGGGTCGACCAGCATCAGGCTGTGTGCACCTCGGAACTGCTCGTGAGTCGCATTTCTGAGGACGACTTGATCGCATCGGGTATCGCGGAGTTCGGTGATGAGGCTTTGACCCCTGTGGTGGAGGCCGCCCTCGACTGCCAGGTGCCCCAAGCGCTCATCGATGACACAATCAGTTCAGCTCGCGGCGAATAGGACGGACCGAGAGCTGAATCTCAGGCAGCAGCGTTGAATTCTGAGAGCACCCGCTCTGCCTCGGGATGTCTTGAGATCCGCTGTTCGAGCAGTGCTCGCTGTTGGACAGCCATTAGAGCCGGCTGCTCAACTGCGGCCCAGTGAGTGAGATCCGACCAGAACGAATCGATCAGGTCGCTCCCTGTCACCAAACCACCGTCTTCCCGATGAAACGACACGCCTCGCAGTTCGCCCAGATATAGGCACAACGATTCGACGTGAATCAGCTCGTCGGTACGAATTCGCTCGACGATTTCCGCCGCCAATTCAGCCTCGGGCCGCCGAGCCGCGAACAACTCTGGATCACGGAGCACTTCCTGAGTTTCGGCAAAACCGAGTTCCGCCCTGAACTCAATGACCAGGAGGTTGGCGAGAAATGAGACCAGTCCCTCGGCTTGAGGCGACACCCCCAAGTGAATGTTGTCCTCCGAAACCAGCCTGCCAATGTTTTCGGGCGGTTCCACATCGGGATGGGCGTCTGGTCCGAACGCCAGATCGCGGGCCACGAACCACATTTCATCGTGGCCCCCAATGCCCTCTCTTGGCTGTCCGCCTTCGTCAAGACCGTGGGCCAGCAGCAGACCCTTACGAAGATGACCGATCGCCATGTCGGAAATGTCGTCAGCAATCGAATCCTGGAGATCTGGAAACTCCATTTCGGCTAGAAGGCGGCCCTTCGCCTCGATCTTTCCGATGATCGTCAGGCTGTTCCAGAATGTCTGGTCGAGGCCGTTGCGCACCAACACCATTTGTTGCCTGGAATTGGGGAGACGGGCGCCGAGCAAAAGCGAGGCTCCTGCAGCTAGCGGAGCTCCGCCACGAGATTGCAGCGACTCGGTCCACGCCTGTATGGCCTGTGATCTGACCAGTGCGCGTGGCGACTGATAGCGGCCATCGATGAAACCGCCATGAAGGAGCCGCCCGTTCACCATCTGCGGCTCGTCGAACGTGTGATCGAGCATCAATTCGTCGGCTTCATAGACGAGCTGTCGCTCCGACATGTGTGCTTCCCCCTCGCCGGGCAGGCTAGCTGATGGCGTCAGACTGGTCAGATCTCGAGGGCCCATCGCGCCGCCGCCTCGGCATGTAGTCGGGCGGTTGGAAACAAGGGAACATCGATATCGGAGGGCCGGATGAGGAGTTCGATTTCGGTGCAGCCAGCTACCACCCCGTTTGCACCAGATTCGACCAGTCTTGCAATGGCTGCAATCACGAGATCCCGAGACGACTCGTCGATCACGCCCCGGACGAGCTCGTCGAAGATCACATTGTGGATCACTGTCCGGTCGGACTCAGGTGGCACCAAAACGTGGAGCCCTCGCTCTTTCAGCGGTTCGACGATGAAGCCTTGTTCCATGGTGTACCGAGTGCCCAGGAGCGCAACCGTGGAACTTCCTGACGCGATGATTGCGTCGGCTGTCGGATCGGCGATGTGAATAAGCGGAACTCCGATGGCCGCGGATATCTCATCGGCTACTCGGTGCATGGTGTTGGTGCACAACACGATGGCCTCGGCACCGGATCGTTCGAGTTCTCTGGCTGAGTCGGCCAATAGTGCAGAAGCGCCAACCCAATCGTCGATTTCTTGGAATCGTTCGATCTCGGCGAAGTCGAATGACCGGATGATGAGGTCGGCCGAATGAGTGCCGCCGAGAGCGTCACGCACGGCTTCATTGATGATGCGTTCATACTCGATCGAGGATTCCCAGCTCATGCCCCCGAGCAGGCCAATGGTTTTCATGACGCCCACCTTGTGTGATCGGCAAACACCCCTACGAAGTCCGACGCGTCGCCTGTGAGATAGCGATCTCCAGGCCGCCTGAACCCGCCAACATTCTGGGGCATCGAGAGCCCCTGTTCACCGTGGCAAACACCGTTGGCGTCGGTCGAATATATGTTGCCGGTCACCCAGTAGGGATTGATGTCGCCCTCGAGGGCACGGACTGCGCCGGCATCGACGAGCCGCTCTGCGAGGTCCCGCACGTTGAGGCCGGGTCCGCCCACATAGAGAATCGCGCCCGTATCGGTAACGCCCCATCCCGAACGCCAAACCCAGGCCGAATTATCGACCAACCAACCCCACCACCCCTGGTAGTGGTTGTCGAGGTGCGGAACGACAACGCCGTTGTCGACGATCAACTCCAGGTTTTGCCGTACGGACGAGATCGTGGGCAGATCCGCGACGCCGACTTCGCGTCCCCACTGGACGATATCGACCGTGTGGTCTCGAAAGAAGACGAACGATGCCGCGCCATCGCGCAATGGGTAGGCGGCGCGACCTTCCGAGTAGTAGCCGCCTCGGCTCTTCTCTTGCTCCAACTTGAACCCGCCGTTTCCAGCGAAGATCAGACTCTGACACTTGTCGGCGGGAACGTAATCGGGTTGCGCCCATGATCCACCCGGGCGTTGCGACCCCGGAAACAACTCGAGATTGGTCAGCATTGGATCGATCCATGCCTCAAACACGATGATCGATGGCTGATCTGCCGATGGTCTCACGACGGTGGTGTACACGCCGTGGTAGCCATCGATGTTTGGCCATCTGGGTATCCAGACACCCTCGAACATGAAGGTCGAACCGGGTGTGGCCGGGAGAGGCTCAGGTGGCGTGAGATGAGGACGAACTGGTATTACGCCAGGGCCTGGGGTCAGTCCCGTGGCACGCCACAGCCGGGCGAGGAACAACGCCATCTGTTCGCGGGTGACACCTTGGCTCGTGCCAAATAGATCGCCGCCAACGCCCTTGGCGATGCCGAGAATCTTCAGACAAGTTATGTCATCGACAGCAACCGAACTTGCCGGAACATCCGCGAACGTGTTGACCCCGGGCGGGCACGAGCGCCCGGAACTAACCCAGAGCCGTGCCAGGAACGAGGCCATCTGCTCGCGCGTGACGAGCTCCTTCGCTGCGTACGTGTTTGGTGACGTGCCGGCCGGGCATCCGGGATTGGAAGCAGCGGCTGGGGTCGAGCGAGGTTCGGCTGCGAGACCAACACGCATCAACACGACGACGACCATGGCGGCCAGCGGTCGCCTCGATCGCCGACGGGCCGCTGTTACCAAAGCCTCATCCCCCCAGCGCCTGCCACGACGCGGCCAACTTTCGCGGCAAGATGACCGGAGTCAACAAGATCTGATACTGCAGCCTCTGAAGCGTCGGGCGAGACACCGAAAATCAAGCCTCCCGAAGTCTGAGCATCGGCCAAGAGCATTACCCCGACCTCGTCGGACAATTCAATCTCGAGCCGATCGGCGACATGCTGGAGATTGCGTTCGCTTCCACCTGGCACCACACCATCGGCGGCAAGTTGACGCACCCCGTCGATCATGGGCACGGAAGCTACCTCGATTTCAACTGCTACTCCCGATTCGACGGCCATTCGGCCGAGATGCCCGAGTAGTCCAAATCCGGTCACATCGGTGGCGCCGGTAGCGCCGTACTCGACTGCGACTCTGGCAGCCTTGTCGTTGAGCCGAACCATGATCTCTATGGCCGCACTCTCCAATTCGGGCGAGGCAAGGCCACGCTTGATCGCGGTGGTAGCAACGCCGATGCCCAGTGGCTTGGTGAGTATGAGGTCTTGGCCTTCACGAAGACCGGTGTTGGTGAGCATCCGATTGGGATCGACCTCGCCGATGACCGCCAGCCCGTACTTCGGCTCAGGATCATCGACGGTGTGGCCACCAGCAATGAAGAATCCAGCGTCGGCGGCGGCATCCGCGCCTCCCGAGAGCACCTCGCCCAGCAGGTCGGTGGAAAGTTCATCGGTGTTCCATCCGACCAGGTTGAGCGCCATGAGCGGTCGGCCGCCCATGGCATAAATGTCGGACACCGAGTTGGTGGCTGCGATTCGGCCCCACGTGTATGCATCATCGACGACGGGCGTGATGAAGTCGGCGGTGAAAACGAGCGCGCGATCGTCATCGAGCTGCCACACGGCGGCATCGTCGCCGGTGGAGGAGTCGACCAACAAGTGATCTGAAGTTGCGGGATTGAGACGGCGCACAACGTGAGCCAGCTCGCCAGGAGCGAGCTTGCAAGCTCAACCGGCGCCGTGGCTGTATTGGGTCAATCGATTTTCGGACATGTTCAGTCGAAACCTAGCATCGCGATGCGACGAACTACGTGTCTGAAAGCCATGCAGCGTTATCGGGTTTGAGGCTCGCTCGTGCCTCGGAAAACGCGATCACGCCGATGCTCGCCGCCGCGATCGGGTCGGCCCACCACCAGCCCCAGAGTGCGTTGGTCGACAGTGATGTGAGAATCCCAATGGACAGATACGCATCGAGCTGAGTCATACGTGCCTCCGCCAGAAACACCTTGTTGTCGAGTCGTCGTCCGATACCACGTTTTGTTCTGGCCAATGCGAGCATCACGACAGCAGTCGCCGCCAGGTACACGATTCCCGGCAGCGATTTGTCGGGTTCAACACCAACGATCAGGGCCCGAGTGCTCACCACTAGCAAGTAGACGGAAAGGGTCGCGAATGCGATGCCAACGAGGCGGTGAGCGGCGTCGTCGCGGGAATTTGAAGTCGGGTCCCCGCGTGCCGCAGTCGGGGACGTGCCCATGTGCCATAGGACTACCACCGACGTGAAGACTTCTATGAGCGAGTCGAGGCCGAAGGCAACCAATGCCAGCGATCCAGAAGTAAGGCCGAGCGCGATCGTGATGAAGACCTCACCGGAGTTCCAGAAAATGGTCGCGGTCTGGAGGTGTCGACCCGTTTGATGATCCCTCGGCACGCCAGCGACGCTACCCATGCCGCGACGAGACGCGGCCGGTCCCCGACGTGGCCGATCCAAAGGAGTGAGGTAGCGTCATCCGGTCGCCACGAGGGGTAGGAAATGAACGCTGCGCAGGATCGAAATGCTCGTCGACAGCAACAGACCGCGGCTCGTCGCAAGTCGGGACGTGCCGCATCGGTACGGGCTCGAAAGAAGCGTCAGCGGCTCATTCTCAGGACCGCATCTTTGGGTGCTGTCGTCTTGGCCGTATTGGTGATTGGTCTCATCGTCGTGTCATCCGGCGGTGAGGATCCGCCACCAGCTGGTGCCTCCCACGACATAACCGTGGTCGCCGACGACTTCGATTTCTCACCACAGCCTCTTCTTGGTCTGGCTGGCGCCGTCAACTTCACGATGACCAACGAAGGCTTGGTTGGCCACAATCTTGTTGTGCTCGAGCAGGGTGTCAGGATCTCGTCGGCAACCCAGTTCGACCCGGCTACTGAGCTCGGCAGAATCGAGTCACTTGCGCCTGGTTTCGACGCATCGCTCAGCCTCGATCTTCCGCCTGGCACCTACCAAGTGGTGTGTTTGATCCCCAATCATCTTGAGCAGGGCAGCACTGTCGACTTGGTCGTCTCGTAGCTTCGAGTCCGACCTCTACTGGCACAAAGCGTCAGGGTTGGACAGACTGCTCGCATGTCGAATGAACTGGTTCGCCCACGAGGGGCATTCCCACACCTCCGGATAGCGAAGGGCCTTGCCTTCGTGTCGGGCACGAGTAGTCGTCGCCCAGACAACTCGATCGCGGGAGCGGTGGTTGATGAGATGGGCACCACGACGCTCAAGATCGACGCACAAACCACAGCAGTGCTGGACAACGTGGAACGCGTACTTGCCACGGTTGGCCTCGACCGATCAGACATCGTCGATGTCAACTCGTTTCTCGTCAACATGAACGATTTTGGCGGCTACAACGAGGCGTGGGCCAGGTTTTTCGACGGTCTGGACGGTCCGGCACGCACCACTGTGGCGGTTCACCAGCTACCTCATCCACATCTGCTGATCGAGATCAAGGCGATCGCGGCTCTTCGCGAAGGAGCGACACCATGAAGCAATATCCGCAGCCCTTCAATTTGCAGGGATGGATCAAAGACCACGCCGAGATGTTGAAACCGCCGGTGTCGAATCAGCAGGTTTACGAGGATGCCGACATGATCGTGATGATCGTTGGTGGCGGCAACGTGCGAACCGACTATCACGATGATCCGTTGGAAGAGTTCTTCTACCAACTCAAGGGCGATATGAATCTTCGGATCATGGACGAGCCGGGATCTCCCCCCCGCGACATGCCGATTCGCGAGGGCGACATCTATCTTCTTCCGCCTCATCTGCGTCATTCGCCGCAGCGACCCGACCACGACAGCGTTGGTTTGGTGGTGGAATACAAACGTCCGGCTGGCGAGGTCGACGGTTTCGAATGGTTCTGCCCTCAGTGCAACGCCCTCATTCACAGGGGCGAGGTGCTTCTCGCTTCGATTGTCGATGACCTCCCGCCGATGTTTGATTCGTTCTACGACTCCCTCGATGCCCGGACTTGCGGCGAGTGCGGCACCGTTCATCCGAGCGCACGACCGGCCCCCGTCGAGACCGGCGATTGATGGAGCTGTCCCACAAAGCGGTGAGTTCCTGGGCCGCCAAGTTGATTGATGCGCGAGACGACCAGAAACAGGTCGAGCCGATTACGTCGACGTCAGCTATTTCGATTGAGGACGCGTACCGCGTGCAGCGAGCTGTCGTTGATTGCCTGGAAGCAGACGGCCAGACCGTTATCGGAGCGAAACTCGGGCTCACCTCGCGCGCCAAACAAGTGCAGTTGGGGGCCGAGCAGCCGATCTTCGGCGTCCTGACCGATTCGATGATTCTCGATGAGCAGGACGGGATCAAACTCTCGGAGCTGTGTCATCCCCGCTGCGAGCCCGAAATTGTATTCCGCTTGGCAGAGGATCTGAGCGGCGTCGATATCACGCCCGTCGACGTTCTCGATGCGACCGCATCGGTTCACGGAGGTATCGAGGTGGTCGACTCAAGATTTCTGGCGCCAACCCGCACCCTTGTCGACGTGATCGCCGACAACTCGTCGGCTGCTCGCTTCGTCGTCGGTGAGGTGGGCGTTGAGCCACGAGAGTTCGATCTCACCGTCATGGGCTGCACGTTTGAACACAATTCCGATGTAAGCGGCACCGCTACCGGCGCGGCTCTACTGGGTGATCCTGCGGCGTGCGTGGCCCTGCTGGTCGCGCACTTGGCAGCCCGGGGTCAGACCTTGCCAGCGGGCTCCATCATCTTGGCGGGATCGCTCACTGGTTCGGTAGCCGCAAGAGCCGGCGATCGATTTGCCGCTCGCTACGCAGGACTGGGAAGAGTCTCGGTGTGCGTGTCGTGAAGATTGATATTCATAGTCACTTCTTTCCGCTGCTGAGCAGGTCGCAGGCGAGCATGCTGGGAACGCCCGACGCTCCGTGGCTTCGTGACAACGGCGACGGCACCGGGTTCTTGATGACCGGTGACTCCGAATATCGTCCCGTCGCGGCACCGCTTTGGGACTCGGCGTCGAGGCTCGCGCAGATGGACGACACCGGCGTCGACATTCAGGTCATGTCCGCCACACCCATGCTGTTTTCCTACGCAACCGGAGCCAGGCCCACCAGTCGATGGGCGTCGATGATCAACGACATGGCGCTCGAGATGTGCGCCACTGATCCGTTTCGCCTCAGGACTCTTTGCCAGGTGCCGCTTCAGGACGTCGATGCCGCGTGCATCGAGGTCAAGCGGTCCTTTGATGCCGGCCATGTGGGGGTCCACATCGGCAACCACGTCACAGGCCGCAACCTCGACGATCCGGATCTCGTGCGATTTCTCGGGTTCTGCGCCGATCAGGGCATCCCGGTTCTCGTCCATCCGTGGGACATGATGGCCGGCGATCGCATGCCCAAATACATGCTCAAGTGGCTGGTCGGGATGCCCGCGGAGACTCATCTCGCCATCATGTCGTTGATCCTGTCGGGCGCCTTCGAACAGCTCCCCTCCGACTTGCGTCTGTGTTTCTGCCACGGCGGGGGAAACTTCGCCGCACAGATTGGGCGAGTCGACAACGCGTGGCGTCGCCGAGACATCGTTCGTGCCGACTGCCCGCAGCTTCCGTCGTCGTACGCCCAACGGTTCTTCGTTGATTCAGCGGTCTTCAGTGATGATGCCCTTCGTCTGTTGGTGGCGGTGATGGGTGAGGATCACATTTTGATGGGTTCCGATTATCCGTTTCCTCTCGGAGAGATCGAGCCGGGGCGACTCATATCCGAATCAGACCACCTCGACGACGACGCCAAAGGCTTGTTGTTGGGCGGCAACGCCAACAGATTTTTCGATCTTGGAGTAACAGATGTCTGAATCAGAGTTCACAACTGACCCCGAGTGCCCAGCGAGACTCGACGCGACTGACCCGCTTGCGGAGTTTCGCGCCGAATTCCACATCCCGAAGGCGAGCGACGGGTCGGAGTCGATTTACCTCGTCGGGAATTCTCTTGGCGCGCTACCTCGATCTGCAGAGTCCTACGTCGTCGAGGAACTCCAGCGTTGGGCGGATCTCGGAGTGCATGGTCACCACACGGGCGAGTTGGCATGGGAGTCCTACCACGAACTACTCACCCATCAGATGGCCGAGATCGTGGGTGCACACGACGACGAAGTCGTGGTGATGAACTCCCTCACGGTCAATCTGCATCTGCTTATGGTGAGCTTCTACCGGCCCACTGCACAGCGGCACAAGATCCTCATCGACCAGCACGCGTTCCCGTCAGATCACTTCGCCGTCGAGTCACAGATTCGCCAACGGGGGGTTCGACCCAGACTCATCGTTGGTGGTGGTGTCGCCGCGTCAGGGTGAGGACACAATTCGCAACGACGACATCCTGGCCACGATCAAAGAGCATGGTGACGAACTCGCAGTCGTGATGCTCCCCGGAGTCCACTACTACACCGGTCAGGTATTCGAGATGCAGCGCATCGCCGAGGCCGCCCATCGGGTTGGTGCCCAAGTCGGGTTTGATTTGGCCCACGCGGTCGGAAACGTGGAGCTCCAACTCCACGACTGGGATGTCGACTTCGCGGCGTGGTGCACATACAAGTACCTAAACAGTGGCCCTGGGGGCGTAGGCGGTGCCTTTGTCAATGCTCGTCATATCGACGATCAGACTCTGCCGAAACTCCTCGGATGGTGGGGTACCGAGAAGGCAACCCGATTCGAGATGGCGACTGACTTCCGGGCGATTCCCACGGTTGAGTCGTGGCAGCTGAGCAATGCGCCGATCCTGTCGATGGCCGCCCTGCGGGCGTCGCTCGACTTGATTGACAGGGCCGGAGGCGTTCCCGCGCTCAGGCGGAAGACCGAGGCACAGGTGTGCTACGCCGACTATCTCCTGGAGGAGCTTCTCGCTGGTCGTGTCGAGAGCATCACCCCGACCGACATGGACGCTCGAGGCTGCCAGTTCGCGCTCCGTGTAGTTGCTCCCGGAATCGATGGTCGTGCCGCGTTCGAACAACTAGAGGCGGCCGGCGTGGCATGCGATTGGCGTTACCCCGACGTGATCAGAGTGGCACCAGTGCCGCTCTACAACTCGTTCGCCGACATCTATAACTTCATCACGATCCTCGACGGAATTCTTAAATGACCCGACTCGATGCCAACGGCCCGCTAGTCGTGGTTGGAGCGGGTCCCGCCGGCACGTCGATGGCTTTGTTTCTAGTCAAACAGGGCTACGAAGTGAAGATTTATGAGAGCCGGCCCGACATACGCAAGGTCGACATAACGGGTGGGCGGTCCATCAATCTTGCCTTGGCCACCCGAGGTATTGCCGTGCTTGAGGATCTCGGCCTAGCCGAACGCGTGGCCGAAATCACGATTCCGATGCGCGGCCGGATGGTGCACGTTGAGGGGGCTCACAACCTTCAGCTCTACGGTTCACACCCCAGCGACGTTATTCATTCTGTCTCGCGTGGTGATCTCAATTCGATTCTGCTCGATGCAGTCGAGGCAACGGGACATGTGAGTATCGAGTTCAACAGCAGATGCCGCTCCGTCGATTTCGGCTCTCATTTGCTTCAAATCGAAGATGAAGCCGGCTCTCGGCACGACGTTGCATTCGGGATGGTGTTCGGCACCGACGGCAGCGCCTCGGCGGTGCGTGACGCCATGGCGGCCACCGGTCACACTGAGGTCACCTCAGAGGAGCTCGGCCATGGCTACAAGGAGCTCACGGTTCCGCCTGCAGATGGCGGAGGATTCCGTCTCGATCCCAACGCGCTTCATATTTGGCCTGCGGGTGAACTGATGGTGATTGCACTCGGCAACCCATCGGGAGACTTCACCGCAACGCTCTTCATGCCAAACACAGGATCGAGCGACTCGTTCTCGGCGGTGGTCGACGGACCCCGTGCCAAGAGCTTCTTCCGGGAGCACTTCGGAGATTTCGTTGACCTTGTGCCTGATCTGGCGGCCCAGTTCACTGCCAACCCGGTCGGCCACTTGGCAACCATCCGCACGGTGGGCTGGAGCTACAAGGACGCCGGTGTGCTGGTCGGAGATGCCGCTCATGCCATCGTCCCATTCCACGGCCAGGGCATGAACGCCGCTATGGAGTCGTGCAGGGTGCTCGACCGCCATCTGCGAGGGACTACAGACGTCGAGGTTGCTCTGGCGAACTTCGAAACCGAACGAAAGTTCGATACGGATGCCATTGCCGACATGGCGATCAACAACTACATCGAGATGCGGTCATCGGTGATTGACCCCCGCTATCTGCTGCAGCGCAAGTTGGCGTTGGAACTCGAACGGCGCTGGCCTCAGCGCGTGAGCCCTCGATATTCGATGGTCATGTTCACGACCATGGGATACGCCGAAGCGCGACGTCGCGCCGTCGAGTTATCGGCCATCATGGGGCAGCTCACAGACGGAATCGACCACATCAGCGAAGTCGACTTCGACAAAGCCGCAAAGTTGGTGGCAGCGATCGACCCGTTACCAAATTCCGAGGAGGACGCCCAATGAGCGCTGAAGTCACCTACGGCAGCTATCTGAGAATCGACGATCTGCTCAGTCTCCAGGAGTGCGAATCAACCGGTCCCGAACACGACGAGATGTTGTTCATCGTCATACATCAGGTCTACGAATTGTGGTTCAAGGAGGTCTTGCACGAACTCGACAGGTTCGTCGAGCATCTCGATGCCGACGACCCTGCCAAAGGAGAACACCAGCTCAAACGGGTTCTCAAGATATTCAAGACACTCGTGGCCCAGCTCGATGTGCTCGAAACGATGACTCCCATTGAGTTCCAATCGTTCAGAGCGTTTCTCGATCGGGCGAGCGGATTCCAGTCGGCGCAATTTCGTGAACTGGAATTTCTTCTCGGCGCGAAGACCCGCGACAACCTCGACCGCTTTTCTGCCAACCCGCGTGAGTTCGCCAACCTGTCGCGACGCTTCGACGAGCCGACGATGTGGGATGCCTTCTTGAGTCTGATCAACCGGCACGGATACCCCATCCCCGACGAGTTGCTCGCCCGAGATGTCAGACAGCCACCCACAGAGTCGCCCGCGGTGCAGCATCATCTCATCGAGATCTACCGCACGAATGCCGCACTGGCAGGGGTGTGCGAAGCGCTCACTGACTTCGACGAGGGCCTGCAGGAGTGGCGATACCGCCATGTAATGATGGTCCAGCGAACCATCGGAGCGAAGATGGGAACGGGTGGATCGAGCGGAGCCGAATATCTTCGCAGCACTCTGTTTCAGCCGGTATTTCCCGACCTGTGGGCAATCCGAGCCAGCTTCTGAGAAAGGTCGTCATTGCCACCCACGCGGGCCTCTAAGGTCGCGGCGATGCCAGATCAGACAGACCGTAGGGAACACGGAATCGCCGAAATGCTTGGTGCCCATCGTGAATCGGGCGTCAAATTGCTCTACATCGACATCGACACTCTTCGTCCCGACCACCTCGGGTGTTACGGATATGAGCGACCAACAAGTCCCAATATCGATGCGCTGGCCCGGAGAGGCGTACGTTTCGATCGCGTCTATACCTCCGACTCGCCGTGCCTACCGGCCCGGTCGGCCTTACAGACGGGAATGTTTGGCATACACAACGGAGCTGTAGGACATGGAGGGACTGCTGCCGATACCTTCAACGAGGGGCTGAAGCGAGGGTTTCGCTCGCAACGTGCCTACAACTCGTTCGCGGCGCTGCTTGCCAGATCCGGCACCTGGACCACCACCATCAGCGTGTTCGGGCAGCATCACTCAGCCCTGCAGTGGTACGCGGGTTTCAATGAGGCCATTCAGGATGGCTACGGATCGTGGATGTCGGAGGGAGTCACACCGCTCGCACGAGACTGGATCGCACGAAATGCCGCCAGACGCGAGTCATGGTTTCTCCATGTTCATGTGTGGGACCCTCATACTCCCTACATCGCGGAGCCGAAGGACGCCGAGCGTCTGGGCAATCGCCGCCCGGATTGGATCACGCCCGAGGTGTTGGCTCGCCACCGCTCCATGGCTGGGCCTCACACTGCCCAGGAGACGCTCGGTTTCGAGCAACCCGGACCGGCATTCGCCTCGCTGCCGTTGATGCCCGGCAATCTGGAGACCCTTGGCGACGTCGACCGTATCTTTGACGGTTACGACACGGGCATTCGTCGCAGCGATGAGATGGTGGGAGTTCTGCTCAATGATCTCGACTCGCTTGGTGTGCTCGACGACACCGCGGTTCTTGTAGCCAGCGACCACGGTGAGAGCTTCGGCGAGCTCGGTATTTACGCCGACCATCAGACCGCGGATGAGATCACACATCACGTGCCTGCGGTCCTCGCGTGGCCCGGGCTGCCCGGCGCCCAGGGCGGCCAGGTCGAGGACGGTCTGCACTACCAAGTCGATCTTGGCGCGACCATCGTGGAGTTGTGCGGCGCTGAGGTCCCCGACAATTGGGACGGTGAAAGTTTCGCAGCCTCACTGCGAGGCAATGGCGCCCCTTCGGGCCGAGAGAGCGGCCGTGAGAAGTTGATCTTGTCGCACGCCGCTTGGACGGTTCAAAGGTCTGTGCGATGGGACGACTGGCTATGCATTCGAACAGCACACGACGGGTTCCACGGATTCCCCGAAGTGATGTTGTTCGACGTGCGCACCGACCCGCATCTTCAGCACGACGTCGCCGATCAACACCCCGAGGTCGTCGCCGATGCCATGGCCGAGATTGAGACCTGGCGCTCCGCGATGCTCGACACGTCGGTCAGCGGGGTCGACCCCCACGACACTGTCCTTGCCGAAGGAGGGCCGTTTCATGTGTGGGGAGAGTTGCCCGCATACCTGGTACGACTTCGTAATACCGGCAGAGGACCTCTTGCCGACCAGTTGGAGGCCCGATGGCCCGACGAGGCCCACGGGGCGGGCCCACACAATCCGGGACCGTTCTAAGGTGATCGACGGGCGTCCTTGACGCCCTCGGCATAAATCCGTACATTTCGGCGGACCCACGGCGCTAAGGAGATTGTTGACCAGGCTTGGATTCCTACTCGATAGCGACTCATGCATTGGTTGCCATGCCTGCACCGTGGCGTGCAAGAGTGAGCACGACGTGCCGTTGGGAGTCAACCGGACCTGGGTGAAATACATCGAGACCGGCGCGTTCCCTGATGTGAGCCGACATTTCTCGGTGATGCGCTGCAACCAGTGCGAAGACGCTCCATGCATGGCGATCTGCCCCACGAGCGCTCTCTTTCGAGCCGACAATGGAGTTGTCGACTTCAACGACAGCAACTGCATTGGATGCAAGGGCTGCATGAACGCTTGCCCATACGACGCCATCTTCATAAACCCGGCCACCAACACCGCCAACAAGTGCAACTTTTGCAACCATCGCATCGCGGTGGGGCTTGAACCATCGTGTGTTGTGGTGTGCCCAACTCACGCCATCAAGGTTGCGGATTTCGATGATCCGCTCAATGAGGCCACGAGAATCATCGGCCGCGAAGACGTTGCGGTGCGCTCACCCGAACAGAACACCAAGCCGAAGGTCTTCTATCGCGGAGCCGATCAGGCCTCACTCGACCCGACGCTCACGTCGATTTCCGCCGATGGAATGATCTGGGCCGAGACCACATCCGCCCACCCCACCGTGCCCAACGGCACCTTCGATCCAGGCGTCGTGGCCCGCACGGCATACACAACCCCACATCAGATGACTTGGAAGGGAAAGGTTTCCGGCTACCTCGTCACCAAGGCAATCGCCGCGGGAGCCATGGCAGTAGCCGCTCTGCAGGTGTTGCTAGG